>JBARRE010000316.1:0-2223 GCA_049644065.1 Sedimentisphaerales bacterium
AAAACACGCCAACGAACTGTCCTCACACCCCGACCGCTGGATGCCCTGGAATTACCGGGACACGCTCCAAAGGACCGACGCCTCCTAAAAAATTTAGATTTTTTTCAGGCCTGCCGAAAAGACACGGTGTTCGGCGCTCAGCCTGAACAATTGCCGCCGGCTCACGCCCGCCACATAGACCGAGCCAAGATTCACTTGAAGCCATCGCCTCATAAACTTCCAGCACAATTCGTAAGTGAATTCGAAGTTCTGGATAACTCCCGCCTTTACGGCGTGTTTCTGGTCCTCGTCCAATCGTGACATGAAAGCGTCGTCATCGGCTACTCTTATAGTCTTTTCCAGCGATTCGACAGCCTTGCGAAGACTACTTAAATCAAGCTTCATTATTTCGAACCTCCAAAACCATCGGAGCTTGTTATTTCCTTACCTGATGTCCTGCTTACACTGTTTGAGTGTAACCACGAATGAACACAAATCAGCACGATTTCAATTTTACCACGAAGATACGCTTCATAAAATACTAAATACTATATATCAGATACGATATACAAATTCTGACACGGATTCACGCTGATTTACACGGTTTTTTATTCCACCCAAATAATCAATAGTAAATAATCAATAATCAATTAGCCCCCCCAGCAGGTACAGTTCAAAGAGAAAATCAATCAGACATAGATTTACCCAGCGCGGCCACTTCATTTTCTATTTTCGATTTTCTATTTATTAATGACCATTTTTTAAGTTTTATCTGCGTAATCTGCGTTCATCCGCGGTTATGATTCGTATATTGTTCTTAAATACAAAGAAATAAGAAAAGATTTCTTGACAAAGGTCAATAATGTGTTATAAATGATATATTACATAAAGATTAGAAATCTTTAGGCCCCAGACGAAGACAACTAACCTTTAGAGCTTTTCCGTATAATGATTTACCTGCGAAGGAGTAACGATGGCAAAAAAACTAAAAACTTCGGCTGACGGCAGGAAATGCGACTTTCCGCACTGCGATCATCTCTTGAGTATCTATAACCATGAGCCTTACTGTCATATACATCGCGAAAAAACGGCCCAGAAGGAATTGGTTAAGATTCCATATCACCATCATGCATAAACCAAGCTACGGAGTACTCTTTCTGGCTTCTGAATCCTCAATTCTCAATTCATCATTAATCAATAATCATTAATCATTCATATCTTAGTGTTTGTTGTGGTCGCGTCCTGGCATTGGGGCCGGTACACGGTGGCCATTAGGGCGACGCGGCGGTGCCGGGGGCTTGGGCGGATGCCGCGGGGGGCTGGTTACAACTACAACGCGGCGGCCGTGCCAGGGACGGTGGCTCCTGTAGCCGACACAGCCGGTAAGGGAGATTATCAGGATTCCGAGTATTATTGTTAATATTAGCCGTTTCATTTTAATGCTCCTTTCATTGTTAGTTTTGTCTATGTCTCTACATATATAAGGCAACAAAAGACAAGAAAGTAACGAAGGTTTCCGGCTGGGGAAGTCATCTTTGTAATTTACTATCCATTCGGCGCTGCTCAGGACATGCTTTCTATTTACTATTTACTATTGCTTTATTTCTGCGTCCTCTGTGGTTAATTCAAATAGATTCCTATGGGAAGTTCGGGCGGGCGAATTCTTTGTAATACTTCTTTGCGGCGGCATCGTATGCTTTAGCGGCGTCGATTTTGTCGGTGAAATAGCCGAGGTGCATTCTCCTGCCGTGACAGACGATTGCGGCACGCCACAGGCCTTTATCGGCTGCGAACCACACGCCCTTATAGCCGGAGCGGGGATTTCGCTTCTTCGAGTTCCAGGCGTTCTGAGCGACGGTTGCCAGGCGGAGGTTGGCCCGGCGGTTGTCGAGGCCGCAGCCGTTTATGTGGTCGATAACGTAACCATCGCTGAGATAGCGATGGTAGTTTTGAGTTCTTAGTTTTGGATTTTGAGTTGATGAAGCTAAGAACAGGTTTCCGATTAGCTGGCGGTGCATGAGGATGCGCGAGTATTTCCCGCCGGGCAGGCGTATGGAGCGTTCGGCGTAGAGCACATTTTTGCCCTTTGTCCGGCAGAGACGCCATTTGTATTTACTCAGGTGCGGATAGTCCTGCGGATCGACTATGGCGAAGCGGCCCTGGGTCAGCGGGATTCTGCGGAAGGCGTAGCCGAAGCGCAGACGGCGCCAGAGCAGCACCAGTACAAGTATGGGCCAAACGAGC
>JBARRE010000317.1:0-12240 GCA_049644065.1 Sedimentisphaerales bacterium
TAATCTTCACTTTTTCTTCTGCTTGGAACTGCCTACGATTTTTCTTCATTTTACAAATCCTTTCAAATATGTCCGTAAAAGATTAACAAGTTAAAAGGATCTGTCCAATTTCAACTGAGGCAATACAATATGTTTTCATTAATGTTGGCGATAAAACTGTAAGTAACTACTATATTTGAATAGCCAAATTTAGTTATACCTAATAAAACATTGCAACAACATTTACAACATTGGCAGATAAAAGTAGCATTATTTTTTACATTATCTGCATTGAACACAAGTCCCATCTCTTTTGAACGAGCAAGGTTTGTCAGCATTTCAGACTTGGAAACTTCTTTTGCTAAATTGTGTCTAATCAGATAATCGGCTCCATGTTTAAAAGAAGCACAGATTGCCAATGGATCATCGCATTTTTTTTCGCCAACAAGCAGTTTTTCATGACGACAAGAGCATATTCCTATAGCAAATTTATCTGACTCTTCAACAATAGCTGTGGCCTTTTCATAATCTAGTACTTCTGTATATTCTGATACATTTATGGTATTTTCGTGTGGCAGTGTCCTTAAAAGAGAAATTTGTTCACCATTTTTAAGGTTTACACCATAGGACTCACTATCATTCAAATATTCATGAAAAAGTTTTGCCCATTCTTTAGAATTTAGGTTATTCCCTGTTCTCATCATTGTGAACTCAAATATTCCAATAAACATAGGCGAAGTCATATAATGATACTTATCCTGTATCCAGAAATCTATGACAAGACCCTTGGAACACAAACCATCAAGGATATTATTCAATTTAGACCTTTCGTACTTAGTAACTTTCTCAATTTGATCAATGGGGGATAATCCATAAGGCATTTTTATAATAACATCAGCTTCTTCTGTAGAATAAAGTTCCTTTAGAATTTTATAAAACGTTTCATTGCGATTAACTCTGATTGTTAGATTATCAATCTTTTCGCCAAGACTTTGATAAATATCTTTTCCAAACTTGTGTCCCATAAGAAACCTTCTGTCCATAAAGCTTATTCAACATCCTCCAAAGTATACGAATACCTTCTTTCCGAGCGTAATTATAGCACAAAATGGGCAAAACTGCCATCGGGAGGTTCAGTGGTGTAAATGCTTGTAATCTATAACGTTAGATGAAATGTCACGGCGGTCCCATTCGCCCTTGACAAGCGCAGTGTGAGCCGAGACACTTTACTTGGCCGGACCATACACCCGGTAGCAAAGTACCCGTTAGCAGCTTCCTTAGCATAACGTATCACACCGCTACTCGTCAAATCATGATTTTCTAAAGAACAGCGGGTGTTTTCTCCATCCTTGGGCTATTTCAATGCCGCAGAGCGAGGGGCCGACCTCTCTGCTCACAGCGTTGATCAAGAACATTCAACCATTCACGACAACCGGCCAAGAATCAGGCAAGGCTGAAAAGAAGCCCGAAAAGAGGTCAAGACAAAATCAACGTTTGTATATACCTTGTTTGTCAAATCTGGTATCCTCTGGAAGCACATACTTCCTACTATTTTCAATTACCCTGTCGGTCTGTTCGGAAACATCTTGTGTCACATTCCTCGGCTGCGATAAAGTTCTATCGGAAGACAATCCAGCAGGCTACAACGCTAATGACCAACAACACAATCCAGAATCGGTGGTCGCGAAAGACCACCACTTTCTCGACAGGTGCAAAACCCGACCACTCGAAACAGACCCCCTCTACCCGGCTCTTAGGCGGGGCGGCAGTGAGTAAGCTGACGACGACCATTACTGCTACGCTGAGCAAAAATGCAACGAGAGAACGATGCATAAATGAGGCCATAATCGGAATCTGTAAAATTGGTATTAGACCCCCTTTCCACATAGAATCGACCATCATAACAATCCCTACAGCAATGCCAAAGACCATAGCGCTGAGTGCACCGGCGTTATTTCCACGCCGCCATAATATACCTGTCAGAACCGCAGCAGCTATAGGCACTGCCATGTAGGCTGAGACTATCTGGAGGTATTTCCAAATTGTTTCGGCCTTTGTAATAACCGGAGCCCACAGAATACCAGCGATAACGACCACGACAATTGTAATTCGGCCAAGCCATATCTGCGCTGCCTGCGAGGGTTCGGTTTTAGTGAAACGCACAAAGAAATCACGAGTTACAAGTGTAGCTGAAGCGTTTAAGGTACTGTCGAGTGACGACATCAATGCAGCAAGCAAACCTGCCAGTACCAGTCCCTTAATTCCGGCCGGCAGAAGTTCTGACACTAAAGTAGGGAAAGCTTTATCATGTTCGATATCAGGGAACAAAACGACTGCAATAACGCCCGGAAGGACAAAAATAAAGACCGGCAGAATTTTCAAAAAGCCACCGAAAATTGCACCCTTGCGGCCATGGTCGATATTGCGAGCACCGAGAGCACGCTGAACGATTACCTGGTCCATACACCAGTAGAATATTCCGACGAAGAGGTTTCCAAACATAAATCCTGTGATGGGATAGTCGGGATGATCGATTGGCTTTACCATACTTAAAAAGCCCTCAGGAGCAGAGGTTGTTAATTCCGACCAGCCTCCTACCCGCGACAGACCGATTACAGTCAACAAAGCTGCTCCAAATATGAGAATCACTGTTTGCAGGACATCTGTGTAAACAACCGCCGACAAGCCACCTATGGCAGTGTAAAAAGCTGTGAAGATTCCAATGCCCCACATAACAGCCGTACGGTCCCAGCCGAAGAATTGTTCCATTACAAGGGCGCCGGCGTACAAGGCTATCGAGACCTTGGTCAAGACAATCATAACGGTAAAATAGCCGGACAGGTACATCCTGGCAGTCAGACTAAACCGCCTTTCCAGAAATTCCGGAATCGTATAGATGCGAGTCCGTAAATACTGCGGCACGAAAACCACTGCCAGAATTATAAGGCAAAAACAGGCCATCCATTCGAAGCCACCTGCGACCAGTCCGACACGGTGTGCATCTCCTGCCAGGCCAACGAGATGTTCAGTTCCGATGTTACTGGCAAACAGCGAGGCCCCTATAACCGGCCATGTCAAACTGCGGCCTGCAAGGAAATAATTCTCGCTGGTTCGTTCCTTTCTGGCAAAGGAAAGGCCAATCGCCACCACAATGACCAGATAACAAACAATAATAAATAGATCGATAAATCCAAGCGTAGCCATAATACTGCATCCTTATGAACCTACTTTGATTTTTTAACACTGTAGCCTGCGTGCTTACCGCTTCTGTGCAATGAATGATTATTTGTCCGGGATTTGCCATTCACTATCAATTCTGATTCTATCTTTCCATATTGATTGTCCTGTAATACCAAAGCCCGTTAAAGAATGCAAGTCCTCAATCCTGTGCCTATCCATCCTTTCGGTGGTAGTCTTTGACGGCGATGGGATAGTAGAGGCCAATGACCTACTCATGCCCATTGAAAGCTCAGGCACTAATGACATGCAGTATGATATCGACCTGACGCTATTCGGTGATGAAATTGTTGATGTCCAGGATTTAGTTGTTCGAGTTGAGAATTTATTTGAAGAATGCCCCTCGGTTGAACCTAATGAGTAGGATTATATTATTGGAAATAAAGGACCACTTCATAAAGAAACAAAACGGCTAATTATAGACAGTGGGCTGGTTGCTTGAAAGAGTTGTCAACTCTTTTATTTTTTTGGCAACGGGCATTGAATCCGGGATTGATAATAAATTGTATTTAAAAGCATATTTTTCGGCATAAAACTGATGTTAGTTTGTGGCCGATCTGGGCAAAATCAGCATCTGTGGAGACATTTTGATGACAGGATGTCTCCTGAAAATTGCGGTGTTTTCCAGCTCATGAAAAAAGGTGACTTTTGTGCGATTGATAGGCTGATGTGACTTGTCCAAAAACGATCAATAAGGGGACTTTTGCACTTTGGAATTTGAAAGGTCACTTTATTTTTTGTATAATGGCTTGAGACTCCAAAGAATTACAAGCATAAGGGATGCACCTGTGGAGAGTGAGTCATACTTTGTGCGTATCTATCAATGGCTTTGGGCCGGAAAAAGGTAGTACATGACTTCTGGAAAGACCATGACTGATGTTACACGCATTTTGAACGCAATTGAACAGGGAGACGCACAGGCGACGGAGAAATTGCTTCCTCTGGTCTATGACGAACTGCGTTTTCTTGCTGCTCAGAAGATGGCACAGGAGCCGCCGGGGCAGACGCTTCAGGCAACAGCATTAGTTCACGAGGCATATGTCCGGCTTGTTAAGGTAAAAGACCAGAGTTGGAACAGCCGCGGTCATTTTTTCAAGGCTGCTGCCGAAGCAATGAGAAGGATCCTGGTTGAGAATGCACGTCGGAAGAAGAGCTTGAAGCAAGGAGGTAATCGCCGGCGAGTTGATATGGAAGAGGTAGCTCTTACAGACTGTAGCAATGTGTCTTCGGATTATCTCATTGCATTAGATGAAGCCCTCGAGAAATTCTCGGAAAAAGACAGGATCAAGGCAGACTTAGTCAAGCTGCGATACTTTGCCGGGCTGACAATTGAGCAAACAGCAAAAATCCTGGGTATCTCTGAGGCTACGACCAAGCGTTATTGGATTTATGCCCGTGCCTGGCTGATTAGAGAGATCAATTAGTGCAACCGAGCATCTCAGTCTTGGGATATATTCATTTTTTTGAATTTCTGTAAACTTTCATGAGCTAATCCGGCCCTGGATTACGCATTATATTATGAGGCCATATTTCTTAGGAGCCAGGCAGTGGCAACCGAACATAAAAACGAAGAAGTAGTTTTCAATGCTGCAATCCAACTTAAAGACTGCGTGGAGCGGGAAATATATCTGGCAAAAGCCTGTGGGGACGACATCAAATTGCGTGCTGATGTGGAGGCGTTGCTCAAAGCCCACAATGTTGAGGGCGACTTCCTTGACTTGCCGGTTTTCGGTTCTGATGTCATCCTCGGAGATTCTCCTCTGACTGAAGGCCCCGGCACGGTTATCGGCCGATATAAGCTGTTAGAGAGAATCGGCGAAGGGGGCATGGCTGTAGTTTATATGGCGGAGCAGGAAAAGCCAATCCGTCGCAAAGTTGCCTTGAAGATTATCAAGTTAGGTATGGACACCAGGCAAGTCATCGCTCGCTTTGAAGCAGAGCGCCAGGCCCTTGCAATGATGGATCATGTCAGTATTGCGAGGGTACTTGACGCCGGAGCCACAGACACGGGTCGGCCTTATTTTGTGATGGAATTAGTCAAGGGTACTTCCATAACTGAATACTGCGATAAGAACAAACTTAATACTAAAGACCGGCTGGAGCTGTTCATCCAGGTTTGTCATGCAGTACAACACGCACATCAGAAGAGCATAATCCATAGAGACATCAAGCCTTCGAACGTGATGGTAACGCTGCACGACGGCCGGCCAATACCAAAAGTTATTGATTTTGGCATAGCCAAGGCAACGAATCAGCGACTGACAGAAAAGACGCTGTTTACCCGATACGCTCAGATGATCGGTACGCCGGCCTATATGAGCCCTGAGCAGGCGGAATTCAGCGATTCCGAAATCGATATGCGAACGGATATCTACTCCTTAGGTGTTCTACTCTATGAATTGCTAACCGGAACCACACCTTTTGGAGAGGAAGAGCTGCACAAAGCAGGCTATCTCGAAATGCAGCGGATCATCTGCGAAGTCTCGCCGGTCAAACCGTCCACGAAGTTGAGCACTCTTGAAGATACATTGACTGACGTTGCCGAGCACCGCAATGTGGTACCGGAAGCCTTGAGGAAACTTATACGCGGCGATTTGGATTGGATCGTAATGAAGGCAATAGACAAGGATCGGATCCGTCGGTACGAGACGGCCAAAGATTTAGCTATGGACATCGAGCGCCACCTGAGTGATGAGCCAGTCTCAGCGGGTCCGCCGAGCACGGGCTACCGTCTGCATAAGTTCTTCCGGCGTAATCGTGTCGCTGTAATAACCTTTTTGCTGGTTGCAGCCGCTCTGGCCATCGGGGCCACGGCCGCTACAATCGCTGTTTGGAGTTCAGGCGGTCTGCCGGGGAAAGTCGAACACGCCACCGGAATGGGGCAACGCCACGTCTGGGACATACCGCCCGATTCAAGCCTTTTAGGGGGGATATCGCGAGACGGCCGATACCTGTCCTATGTTGATTGGACTGTGGGCAATCTGGCCGTCTGTGATTTGACGACGAAGATGAGCTGGCAGGTGACGAAGAACACGGACCCAACGTGGAAGACCAGCGACGGGTCGAACGAAAGCTCGATCGTCTCACCCGATGGCAAACAGATTGCCTACTCGTGGCTCAACCACACAGATCCTGAATTCTATGACCTGCGCATCATTGACGTGGACGGAACCAACATGCGCGTGTTATATCACGATCCCACCGCTGTCTTCTATGTCATGCCGCACGACTTCTCGCCGGATGGTAAGGATGTTCTGGCGTATTTCTGCGATGCGGACAGAAGCCTCGTGGATGAGAGAACCGGCACACGTTATAGCAATGGTTATCTAGTCCTTGTTTCAGTGGCCAATGGCTCGCATCGGATTCTCAAGACCTGGCAGAGACGCGGCATCCCCAAGAGCGCGTTTTTCTCGCCCGACGGTCGTTATGTGGTGTATGACTTTGAGCATGAAGATGATCTAACTCGTCATGATATCTTTCTGATAGATCTGGATAGCGGCGGTGAGATTAGCCTGATAGAGCACCCGGCCAATGACCAATTGTGTGGATGGACGCCGGACGGTCAAAGAGTTGTCTTTGCCAGCGACCGCGGTTCCAGGCGTGATTTGTGGATGATCGAGATTGCGGGCGGCGTACCTCAGGGCGAACCACGCAAGCTGATTGGCCCATTTGAGGGATCGCCAATCGGTTTGACCGCGGATGGTTCGCTTTACTACGGCGTTGACACGGCCGCAAGCAATGTATATCTTGCCCGGCTTGACTCGACGGGCCTGAATTTCGAGGGTGAGCCCGAACTGGTCAGTTCCCGGTTTGTTGGCTCTACCATTATGGCCGACTGGTCTCCTGACGGCAGCTTGCTTGCCTACAGGCTTGGCACGGATGTCCATCACGGCAGGCCCTTGGTGATCTGTTCAGTCGAAACGTCTGACGAGCGTCTTGTTTCACCGGCGGAATTGTTCCGTCCGATTGGGCGCATGTTGGGGCCTCGGTGGTCTCCGGATGGACAATCGTTGCTGGTATACGGACCAGGGCGGGAGGGTGGACCCGGCCTGTACACGGTGAACGTCGAAACGGGCCTCCTAACACTGATCTCAAGCGTCCGCGATGGGCTACGGAGACACGCCGTATGGTCACCTGACGGCACATCGATTTACGCTCGCTCGAATGGGAGGCTCAGCCGGCTGGACCTGGCGACCGACCGGGAAACCGAACTCTACACAGGTGCGGGGGGACTGAGAGGTATGGATGTTTCGCCTGATGGCCAGTGGCTGGCTTTTTATCAAGGTGAAGACTCTCTGGTCGTGATGTCCTCAGTAAGGGGCGAGCCCCGCGAGATAGTACACCTGGATGAAGACGAGGTGAACCATACCCTCCGAACTTTCGTCAGATGGACGCCCGATGGTGAGCACCTGCTTTTTTCCAAGCGTGAAAGCCAGATGTGGAAGGTGCACGCCGAAACTGGCGTCCAGCAGCAGATCGGCCCGACGATTGAAGGCATTGTCCGTGCGGACATGCATCCCGATGGCAGGCAAATCGCTTTTACCGTACAGCAGAGCGGCTCGGCGCTGTGGGTCATGGAGAACTTTCTGCCGGATTGAAAGGAGGTTATTGGGATAAAGAATGAGAAATTCAGAAAAGTAGGCCGGTGAGGATCAGTCGCCAAACCAAACATCTCACCGGCCGGGCCTGGCCCAGGCGAATTGGTTTGCGCGCCCGAGCCGAGGGTCTTGTCATTGTACTGCAGGCCAAGAACCGAAACAAGTTAGGAGAATTTATCATGTCAAACAAAAGCAAGATAATGAAGAGATTACAAACAATTTGTACATTAGCAGGTTTCGTACTGACTGCGGGCGGGCTGGCACAAGCAGCTAGCATAGACACCGTTACCTTAACGCCCAATCCGATTGCCGAAGATACATGGACCACTATCACCGTAACCACAACTGATATCGATATGGTCGCAATACGTGGTTCGAATTATTTCGGTTTTAATTGGCTTAACTCAGGCGAAAACGGCACATTCACTGGCGGTATCCACGGTTTCACGGCGTCGATCGTCGAAGTGGATGTCTATGGGTATGTAGGCGGTCAGGTGGTTGCGGAGGAATCCATTCTACTGGTAGTTTACGATCCTGACGGTGGCTTCGTAACCGGCGGCGGTTGGATTGATTCACCTCCAGGCGCCTATGTCCCAGAACCGACGTTGGAAGGTAGGGCACACTTCGGCTTTGTCTCCAAGTACAAAAATGGTGCAACCGTCCCAACAGGCCATACTGGATTTGTGTTTAAGACAGCAGATTTTAGCTTCCAAAGTAGCAGCTACCAATGGCTGGTAGTAAATCAGAGTGGCACCAACGCCCAGTTCAAAGGTGAGGGTACCATCAACGGCGAGGGCGACTACGGATTCATGCTCTGGGCAAAAGATGATGACCACGATGCTTTACGGATCAAAATTTGGAAAAAAGAAGACGAAGATGTCGTCTATGACAACGAAGAGGATCAGACAATAGAGAGCGGCAACATCATTGTCCACACGAGTAAGGAGAAGGATGATGGTACATGTCCTTACTGTGGCGGCGATCCATGCGTACCGCCATGCGATGGAACCGGAACCGGCGTCTGAGCGGTTCCCTTGTAGCCGTATGCCTCGGAGCTTTGGATCATGAAGAGCTTTCTGCCGGATTGAAAAGGAGGTTATTGAGACAAACGATGGGAAAATCAAAAAAGTAGGCCGGTGAGCCTCAGTCGCCAAACCAAACACCTCACCGGCCGGGCCTGGTCCGGGCGGATTGGTTTGCACGCCCGAGCCGAGGGCTTTCCAATTATACCGCAAACCGAAAACCAGAAAAACAAGTTAAGGAGATACTGATTATGAAACCGAAAAAGCTGTACATCGCGATGGCATATCTTTTGCTACTCGCCACTGTCGTTCATGCTGCTGATGAGGTCTTAATCCATGAATGGGAACGACAAGGTGATTCAAGCTTTACCGTCGAAACCAGGGCATCCGTTAACACGAATCCTATCACGGGATTTGGAATAGAGACAATACCAGTCGCAAACTTTGTTTTGACTTTTTTGCATAACGGTGCTCCTTGTCGTTGGTTTGGTCCTCCATGGAACAGAACTTGGCAAGTTGCCGAGCAGCACAGGGTAGAACCCGAGTACAGAATCGTGGCGGTTTACAACGATGGAGTCTTTAAAAACTTCAGCTCGGGCAGTATCTCGCTTTCGCCGCCCGGTAATTGGTTAGGGGAAAACTTAAGTCTAGGGATATACCAACAGAGACCCGTGTTGTATGACTGGATGTCAACTGGATTCCACCGGTACTGGTTAATAGAAGAGCCAGATCCCCCAGAGAACCAGTCGCCAGTGGCAAATGCAGGTCCAGATCAAACAGTCGAGCTAAAAACCTATGAGGGAACCAAGGTCACTTTGGACGGTTCAGGGTCTTTAGATCCTGATGGAGATCCACTCGCTTACGAATGGACTTGGGATAGCGAATCCGCCAGTGGTGTTAATCCCACGGTTGTCCTGCCGCTTGGGACAACAACCATCACCCTCGTGGTGAATGACGGCGAAGTAAATTCCGAGCCGGATACGGTGAACATTACTGTTGAGGATACGACGCCACCAGAAATCGAGATCCCATTTCCTACTTCGGATTTAGCACTTCAGGATGGTGTGACGCTGACTGCTGTGACAGAGGACTGGAGCGGCGTTTCCGATGTATACTTCTATGTACGAGAACCTGATGGAGGAGATGGTATTCCAATCGGTCATGAAGAGCTTCCCGCTGCCTGGAATGACGCTACAGAGCTATGGGAATTGGAATTTGATACGACCGAACTTCTGGACGGTTATTACGTTGTTCTGGCTAAGGCAGTTGACACGCAAGGCAACGAAGGCCGGAGTATGATCGTGCCGTTCAGCATTCGGAATTGGGCCATCGTGGAAATTTTGCCGGCTTCTGAGAGCAATAAAGCAGGACGCATGATGCCCGTGAAGTTCTCTCTGAGGATAGCTGAGGTTGTTGATCCAGATATGCCGTTTGTTTACACTGAAGGACTGGAGATTCGGATATACAAATATTCAGAACCGGAGAATATCCTGCTTCAGACATCGACGTATGGCGATACTTCCAAAGACTACCGAATTGACATCATAGGTGAGCTTTGCATAACCAATTTCAAGACCGAGAAACAACCCGCAGTATATATGGTGGAAATCTTGAGACTGAATGAGGACTTTTTAATCAGGAGCTTCACTTTTGAGACGGTGAAGTAGCTGTCATTGTTAAGATACATAAAGGCATAATTGGCACTGGGACTATCTACAAAAACTAGGGACAGCTAGTAATAGCTGGATCGAGTGCACAGAAAGAAGCAGACCGCTCAATATAGTCAAGGGCTGGCAGATTCAGAAACTGTCAGCCCTTCGTTCGTTTATCTATGAAGAGCTCAAAGTCAAACACAAAAATTCCTGTTGTCATAAAATTTTCTTTGAGGAATCCAAGGCAAGATTTTAACATCGGCCATTGAAGACGTTGTTGTTCCGATATTTTTATATAAAAGTTACTATTTCGCCAAATATCCACATTTATTTGGGCTCGTTTTGGGCAAAGTTGGTATGCGCGGAGACATTCTGGAGACACAATGTCACTTGAAAATCGCGGCATTTTTCAGCTCATGAAAAAGGTGACTTGGAGTCTTCATTGCGACGTTTTAATAGTCCTTTTTCATAAGGCTCTTCAAGCCTCCTCTAATGCATGTGGATACCGGTAGCCCTTGACAAGTACACACGTTCTGAATAATTCCCGAAAATCCTGCTTGACAGACGTCCATTGTCTGCTGTATGTTTTTAGAGTTCTACGTTAGACGCTGCAAATAAAGAAAGAAAAATAGTTGCCGGAGGTTCCCTTATGTTGAAAAAAAGGTTTTTTACATTGTTCACTTCCTGCCTGGCCCTCGTGTTCGTCTTGCCCCCGGCACCCCTGATCGGCGCGCCCAATCAGATTCAGAAAGGAGAGATGGCCGGATACCTGCTCGTTCCTCATGGGAAAGTTCAAGAGACGTATAACGCCGGGTTCTCCATGTATGTAGCAGCGTGGCCTTTGTTGCAGGAATATCCGGGGCGTCGTTTTCAAACAGGTCTGTTCGGCACCTGGATGCACGCTCAGTATGACGGTCCCACGCCTGGCAAGATGTATTCCGATATCGAGGGCGGCCTGGGCTGGTGGCGAGACACGAGGTTTGCCACGGAAACGCCGAAGTTCATTATGGGCGGAGTGGCCCTGAATTTCAGTGCATGGGCCAACGGACCCGGGGCCGGCAAAGGAAGGGACTGGGATAAACCGAACGGCAAGTACGGTGTGGCACAACTGAGTCCGTGGTTGCTGTGGCCCCCCGATGGTCTGAATCTGAAACAAGGCACCTGCGGTGAACTGTTCGGCTACGGTTACCTGCCGCTTCCGCTCACCACGGCCAAATCCACCACCGCCGGGAAAAACGTTCCTACCGGAGATAACTGTTGGACCTTGTTTCTGAACACGCGAAACTTCAAAGGCCCGGTGGCTTTCTTCACTCCCTATTTCTTTTCCCGCGCAACCGTGGACGACCCAAACTTGGCTGGCATGTTTCTGGATACCCGTCCCTCCGGGCCCAATAGGGCTTTGCAGATGGAAACCCAGTATATCCCCAGCGTCCAGTCCACTGACGAGAAGGGGGATACCTACGCCCGAATAGCCCCAACCTCGTTCCCCCGAGGGCCCCAGGGCGATTCGGTGGTAGTGCACCGCGTTACCGCCTACAGCAAGAAGGCGCTCTGGGATGCCGTGAAGGCCTGGTTTGAAGGCGGGACCCCGGCCAGCGGCGCCATCGAACCCTTGGGGGCCAGTGTGCACAGCTTTAAGGGACGAGGGGGGGCAACCTGGAAGATCTATACGCCCCCTGTCCCCAGGGAAGAAAAGGTGCCTCTGGCCTGGAAGTCTTTTGCGAGTCCCGTGGCGCCTGATTCAGTTACCTA
>JBARRE010000318.1:0-4181 GCA_049644065.1 Sedimentisphaerales bacterium
GCATCATTGTGTTCGGCAGCTAAAAACAGCGAGCCGACAGCCGCTGAGCTGGTCACGGCAGTTCGGGCAAGTGAAAGTTGGATTCACGAAATTGACTGCTTGTACGTTCGTATCGAAACCAGATTAACAAGAACGCCGGAGACAATCGCGGCAAAAACCGCCGAACTGAAACAGCAATATCCCGACCTGGCGATAGATCCAGGCCAATTCCCCGAGCTAAAGCCCGTTTCGATGGGCATCCTCGAATTTGCAATCGATAAGACACGGATCAGGTCACTGAGCGAGGAGCGTGACAGCCGGCGTCGGGTAACAATCTGGGATGGCAAACAGCTCATGGCTTGCGACGCATCTTTCCCTAAGGGGCCCGAGCAATATTCTCTGGGTCGCGCACCTCAGGGCAGCTTCCAGGACATGCTCGCGTATGAAACGAGCTGGCCCAGGTCCCAGCCTCACTCGTTTTGGTGGGACGTCAGAGATGTTGATGAGTTAATGAGCTATTACGGCCATGCCGAGGATGCTTCGATCGCCGGACGGTGTAATTATCGCGGCATAGACTGTTACATCCTGGACGTACCGCCAAGAGGGATACCGGGGCTGGTGACCGTTCAGACATATCCGGGTTGCGAGCAGTCCAATGACCGCCGTCAATACGGGCTCGCCGGGGAAGCGGTCGGTTTAGCGGGCCAGTCATTCCGGTGGTACGTCGGCGCAAAGGACCACAGATTGTACGGCCTTGTGTGGCTGTCCAACAAGAAACCACGCATCGAATACTGGATGGCGGATTATAAAGAAGTCCGCCCCGGCTGCTGGCTGCCTATGACTCAGGGCTGTGAAGTCTATCGCAAGGACAATTCCGGCCTGCCCTGCGTCGAGACCCATAGCGACCTAAAAATCGTTGACGCACGTATCAATGAATCCCTGCCGGACGGGCTGTTCCGGATGGATATCAAAGAAGGCGCCATGATAGCAGATAGCCGGTCCGGCCGCACAGTTACATACACTTATAAACCCGAGCCCCCAAACCTGGTGGGCAAAGTCCTGCCCGAATCCGTGGATATCGGCGCCGGCCTACCCACGCAGGTAAAAGACGGCAGGATGCTCGTATGTTTTTGGGATATGCAGCAGAGGCCATCGAGGCACTATTTAAAAAGGCTTGCAGAAAAAGCCGGCAATTTAGCCGACAAGGATATCACCGTGCTTTGCGTGCACGCCTCCAACGTTGATGAAGAAACACTCAATAAATGGATGAGAGATTACAACGTTCCTTTCGCCGCTAAAACGATTACTCACGATGCCGAGAAAATCCGTTTCGCATGGGGAGTCAAATCGCTGCCCTGGCTGATTCTGACGGATCAAAAACATATCGTAGAGGCAAACGGCTTCTCATTAGCCGAACTCGACGAAAGAATTTGAGCGTTTAATAAGGGAGAATACACATCATGTGGAAGATTAGTGTATCAATATGCTGCTTTTTTCTAACAACCACCGCTCTTGGCCAGCAGGCCAAACCGTTGACCATTACCGGCAGAGTAGTTAATACCGAGGGACAGTCGATCCCAAAGGCGAAAGTCGCCTTATACTATAATCATACTCGATGGGGTATGGGTAATCGTATCGCCGAAGAGACCGAATCGGGAACGGATGGCTCGTTTACTTTCAAAGAACCTTTGAAATATGGCGATGCAAAGGAAAGCTCACGCTATATTCTCATTGTCTCGAAAGGCTCATTAGGCCCGGATTTCTATATTCTCATTGCCTCTCATCCTGATTATGCCTTTGGCTGGAAGAAAATTGACCGGGGGCAGGAACAAGCCAGGTATGATATCGTATTGACTGAGCCCAAATCGCAGACGATTAGCGTCACCAATCACGATGGAAAGCCTTTAGCCGGAGCCCGGGTATGGCCATATGATGTCGGTAATCCTGCCGATTCAGAACCGCTTTTCCGAGATTACCTTTCTTTGCCTACTTATGTCGGGATAGTTGGCGGCACAACGGGAGCCGATGGCAAAGCGACTATAAAAAACCTGCCTGAAACAAGATGTAGTTTTCACGCTTCGATTAAAGGTTATGCCACCGGTCTTGCTTTTTCCAGCCAGAAGACTATCCGACTCAGCAAAGGGGCCACCATTTCTGGTACTGTGTTAAATGAAGACAGCAAACCTGTCGAAGGTGCGTTAGTCAAATTCCGCACCGGATGGATGGCGAACTTTTTTTTAACCAGAACCGATTCCCAGGGCAAATTCCGTCTTGAAGACTTACCTGCCGAGGGCTGGGACATGAGCCCCTGGGGAAATTCCGTAAATGCCAACGGAATTTATGTTATTAAAATTGAGCATAAGGATTTCGTTTCCTCCAGGACGCAGGACCAGTTTCAACCCGGAGAAGTGGTTGACGATTTCACAATCGAAGCTTATCGTGGCACGCTGATAAAATGCCATGTCATAGATGCCAATACGAACCTCCCGGTCGCAAGAGCGCTTATCCAGTGCTCAAATGAAAGTGGTGGTATCGGCGGCCGCACTGATGTCGATGGTGTTTTTACGGCTCGTGTTATGCCAGGCCGGACGTCTATTTCCTTTTCTTCCCCGCCGGAAGGAGTATATATCCTGAGAGGCCCGAGACCACCCGAATCAAGTTTAAGTTTCGATGCGCAAGGCAAAGAAATGACCGTCACTCTAAAATCGCCTCCAATCGACGGGCATCTCACGAGCGTAAAAGGAAAAGTGCAACTTCCGGACGACACCCCCGCAGCGGATATAAAGATATCCACAACCAATTCGGAATCCTATCAGACATTAACCTTCGGAGGCACCGGCGAAGCTTACACCGTTACAAATTCCGACGGCTCGTTCGAGCTGAAAGATGTGCCTGTTGGCCTAAAGCTGTTTCTCTATGGAAATACAAAAGATTATCAATACATTCTTGCGGAAGTTATTGACAACGTGGAAGACCCGACCGTCCTGTATGCGCCGCTGGTTATGCAACCGGGGAAAGCGGCAGATGTTTTACTTACTGATAAACGAGACGAACCATGTGCCAATCTGTCTGTAAAAATAGCACCTGTAATGTGGGGTAACCGGATCTTTAATGCAGATTTTCACAGAGGAAAAACTGATTCAGAAGGTCGGCTGAAAATCAATGGGATTATCCCAGGCATGGAATACTTCATAATCGACTCTCGCTCGGATCTTAGTGAATCCGGCTGGTGGGATATGTATTACAACGAAACCAAAGTCTTGATTCCTTTAAAGGAGAAAGAGAGAAAGATAACGTCATTTGCAGGGATTGATATTGAGTTCGACATTGATCAGGCAAAAGGCAGGATGCTATTGCTTTGCTTCTGGGATATGAACCAGCGGCCATCTCGAAATTGCATGATGCAACTCAGCAAAAAGGCACAAGAGCTTAAGGAAGAAGAAGTTGTGGTGATCGCTGTTCAGGCCTCGAATATCGATAAAAACACACTCAACGAATGGGTGAAAAAGAACAACATTCCCTTCCCCATCGGGATGGTTGAAGGCGACGCCGAGAAAGCCTGCTTATCTTGGGGCGTCAAGTCGCTGCCGTGGCTGATTCTTACAAACATCAATCATCTTGTCGTGGCGGAAGGATTTATGATGAACGAGTTAGATGCGAAACTTCAACAGATCAGTGGAGACTAAAGTAATGAAACAGTGGTGCATTTGGATGTTAGCTTGTTTGGCTGGGTTTCCGGCTTTCGCGGCGACGGATGAAAGTGCAGCGGAATTTGCAGCGACACTGCCCGATGGAACTACGGTCGAATTGATTGGGCTGCGGAATTACAGCATGCAGGACCTGGAGAAATTCAAGGACAAGAATTATCCTTGGTGGAGACCTGATGGTACTCGCTTATTGGAGCCACCTGATGCCGGGCAGGGAAGGACGTCAAGCATGGGGTCCTACTGGTTCGTCATTCGTATCAAAGGGATTAAGGACTGTGACTTTAAAGCGGTCGGGCCATATGGCAACGATCTGACAGTCCGGCCCGTCAGACAAAAAGCACAAGGCTTTGAAAAGGACGATCTGCGATACTTCTCGTTACGGTTCTCGTCGGGTCAGACACAGGGAGAGATTAAGCTGGGCTTGGCTTCCGGCGATTGGAAGACGATGGATAGCTGGTCACTTGAGCCCGACTGGACGCCGTACAACCTAACCAT
>JBARRE010000319.1:0-11013 GCA_049644065.1 Sedimentisphaerales bacterium
CCATTCGATTGCATCGTCAATTGATACTTGCTCATCAGATTTATCAAACGGGTGAGGAGTTACAATAAATACAATGATGCGAAAATAGCCTGGATCACTTTTAAAAAGCGCTCTCAAATAGCCAGAAAGCGAGAACCTGTGCAGGGGCCTTACCTCAACAGCCCATCGATCGGAGCCTGACTTTGGTGTCCCATCCGGATTAATCTGCTCTAAACGTGCCACGAGGGCGAAACCGTCGGGAGCAGCGTAATAGCTCTTCTCAACATAACCTGCGATGTCAAGCGCACGGCTTAGTCGATTATCGACGTCACGTAAACGTACGAGATTTACATCTGGTATACGGAAGAACTCGTTCGGCAGATTTGCCATTGCTGACGCTTGTGGTGGCGGCCATGGAAACTTGGGAAACTCGCCTCGGGGTACGTCGGGCGGACGTCCGGCGCGGGGCTGCGGGAGGCAACCAGTCGAGAAAAAGACATAACCACACGCGACCGCTAGTAATACGATGAAGAGGCATGGTATACCATTCTTAGTTTTGACAATAAGGTTCTTAGTCTTAATGATTTGCTGAGTGATTTTCATTTTCTGCTCCTAAACCTAATTACGTTCGTATGGTTGCCGTTTAACGTACAGAATCTCTGGTTAAAAAGCGAGTCCATGCTTGTATGGATTACACAGCGTCCGCGATCCACCGCATTGTCTTGGATCATCATTCTCTCCTTGGATCACCAACCTTCTCAGGATTACACATCCGCTCACTGGCGCTACGAACACTATGATTCTGCGCAACTTGTCCAAGATGTTCTCACTTCACGATGAGCAATGTACGCCCTTCCAATAGAATGTGCAAGAAAAAAAAGGGGGAAAAGCAAGAATTCAGTCCGTCTCGCTACGTGGCCGGATATACGCTACGCTCCGACATTGAGAATCCTAAAACGCTATCTACAGCACGCAATACGCAGAATCCTGTGAATATCCAATATCGAACAGGCAATGTCCAATTATGAAGTTAAAAAAGCATAAAACAAGGCAAAAACGCCATCCACAGTACGCAATACACAGCACGCAGCACGCAGAACGAATAAAGACCGCCGTGGAATGGACCTTTTTTTTCGACCAAAAGCGATGGTAGCGCCGAACAAAAATGTAAAAAGTCGAAATATTTTTTATTCTTTTCTCAACAAGAACTTACGTTGAAAACAGCGTCTACATTTTTGTAGATTTTCGCATCACACGCGCATATCGGGCCAATTATAGAGGGCGCTACTTTTCGCCTCCGGCGAAAAACGGCCAAATTACAAAGGCTTAACCATGAGAATGGATAATGAAAAATGGTGAACTTTGCCATTTATTATTTACTATTGTCCCTGCTTTCGCAGGGATGACAATATTATTTCTCTGTGGCTCAAACAATAGTTTTAATTCGTGGCTAATTTGAAAAAACAAAGCCAATTTGCGGCAAGGCGAAATTGGCGCAAAGTCTTATATGAAAGGATATTATGTAGAATTTCATGCTTTGAGACGGCGAGAAAACAAAGCCAATTCAAAGCCAAACAAACACAAACAAAGCCAATCTTATTTAGCCCCCAGACCTGCTCTGGGGGTTGAAAAAACAAAGCCAATCTGCCGGCATTCGGCCGGAAATCCGAAGCACGAGCAGTTGATTAGTGGATTAGAGATTGGCGATTAGGAGCGGAAGGAATGAATGGCCAATTAGTAAATCGTAAACCTGTGCCCGCGAAGGCGGGTATAGGAACACCAGAGATTATTGCACAATTCTACGCTCAGTCTTTCTTGACAAACGAAACCATAGCAATTTCAGGTTAGATGTGTTATATTAGTAAGGCAGAGACGCCCACCAGTGCCGGCCCTATGCTGAATCGGAGGCCTTACGGTTATGATTAGGTTTTTCTGCAAATTATGTGGTGAGTGAATCAGTGTTCACGACCAGCTCTCAGGCAGGCAAATTGAATGCCCTAAGTGCAAAAGCATTAGAGTTATACCTGATAAGTCGCCCAAGATAAAATTCCACTGGAAGAGTTGTGGCCAGAGGATTCGAGCCGCTCATATTCACGCCGGCAAAAAAGGGAAATGCCCAAAATGTAAGAAGCTGGTCGACATTCCCTCTCATCAGGCGGGATCTACTGAAGGTTCCGGGATGGTCACTATTGTATGTTCAATTTGTAATGAGACAATACATGTCCCGGAAGGTTCGAGAGAGGAATTCATAGAATGTCCTAAATGCAGCAGCTATGTGGATGGATTATCCAAAGACATCTGAGCGTTTGCCATGAGGAGAAAGGCACTCAAAAAACCAGTGTTAGTTAGCAAAGACTTGGGCATCTCAGTAAAATTACAAGTGTCGACCGCTTCACAGACATTCCGAAAGCGGAATTCGCCGTCAGGAGCATCTGCTTCGCAGTTCCCAGTTCACGGGCAAGATGTTCGAGAGAAAATTCTGTCTCATTTCATCGAACCAATAAAATGAAACATTTCTGTTAGACACCTTATGAAGATGAGGCCGGACGCAAGGCCGATTTTTATTGTCTCAGACACACCATTGCGACGACTCTTGACCAGACTGGAGCGTTACTGAAAGAGCGTATGGCCATTATGAGGCACAGTGACAAGTCGAACTTGACCCTCGGCACCTACAGTCACGTTAAGCCATACGATCTCCGGCGGCCGATAGAGAACCTTCCGGATTATCCATGGCCGGGAACCATACAGTCACAGCAAGCCAGGGCAACCGTTACCTACGACGCGGATGTCACCCCAAGTGTCTTTGCCAAATGCTTTACCAAAAATGGTGTAGAAAACCAGAATCTACCAAAAAGTGCCGGAGAGACAATCATTTGTAGCGACATCGAAATCCCCACTTTGAGTGGGCCCGGTAGGATTCGAACCTACGACCAATGGATTATGAGTCCACTGCTCTACCGCTGAGCTACGGGCCCGGTGAAATTTTTTTCTGCGATTAGCTTCCAAAATCAGCCTTGTCCGGCAACCTGATAAAGCTTCTCTTAAGCGACACAATTTACAACATTCCCTCCGGCCTGTCCATTAAAAATCTATAGAAGTCCGTAGTTTTCCATTCATAAACGCCAGGCAGGATACCAGATCGGTATTCCCTGCCCGCCAGGGCATGACTCTGGTCGGTGTACTAAACGGGGCCCATACCGAATAGTCAGGTATAGACCCCGAACTAATGCAAATCCTTATTGCATTTTCATAAAAAGCGGTTCTTCTTATTCAGCAGTCTCTCTCGGCCTGTACAGCCGAATGTCATCGAAGTACATCTTACCTGGGCCGCCGGGAGTCGTTATATTGCCTTTTGTGCCCAGACCGATAGCGATCCTGTCAACGTCGGCCAAGTTGATGCCCTGATCGGCAAAAGCCTGCAGCGGGATGACCCACTCCGTCCAGGTTTCGATCTGTGCAGCAGCCGGATCGTCATGAACCACTACGGCAGGTCCGGCGGCGTTGGAGACCACCACATAAAGCGGCTCAGCAGCATTGCTTGCTATGCCGATATCCTGGTTCGTCCACTGCGAGCTAACCGTGCCGGTAGTCGTGACGTTTGTAAATACGGCCTCGCATGTAGCTGACGCGTTGTGAGCGGTCACTGCCAAACCTATATAGACATTTGCACCCATCTGGATGGGCTCCGACAAACCCTGCCTCTGCCACGTAGAACCGTTGGCTGAACTGTACGCTGTAAAATTGCCGGACAGGTCACGCTCTATCTTAACCCAGTACGGAGCAGTTATATCAGCAATTGTATCATCGATGCTGGTTCCGCCCGTGCCGGGTCGTCGCTGGAAGGAAACGCCCGAAGCGGGAGTAACGACCATCATTGCGTGCGCCGAATCCGGATCAAGCGTCTCGCGAATCATCACGCCGGCCTTGGCCCAGATGTCGGTATCGCTGACGCTCTGGACTCTTGCTACAATCGAGCCGGTGCCGGACAGCGTCTTGAAGGCGTAGTGGAACTCGTCGGCTTCCACGCCATTAACTGCCCAGATATCTGCGCCTGAACCGGTCATCGTATAGGTGCCGGCGGGGCCTTCTATGAAACTGCCAACGGATGCTGGATAGCCTCTGAACCACAGCGACAATTCGGCGACGCCTTGCTCGGTCCAGTCGCGCTGGTCTGTCAACGTATGTTCCACTTCGGAATAGTAGGCGTAGCCCTGCTTGTTGTTATCGTAAGCAACCGGTATAGACTGGCTGCCTCCTTGGACGATAGTTTCCTCGGTATAAGAAGGGGTGGTTTCATCGCCTACTGCAGCGCCGGTGCCGTTACCGGCAAAATAATCCGCCGTCCCGGGCGAACCATAACCGAGGCCGTCATGCCATGAGTACCATATCTGATTCTCGTCGGCATCGTAGCCCTCAAAGTCGTCGATGACAAAGAAATCGCCCGTCGTGAAGTTCCAGACGTTGCCGGCCCAGGGACTATCGGGACTGTTGTCGTTGACCTCATCGATCCGCCAGAAGTATGTCGTATTTAACGTAAGCTTGCCGGGATCATAGCTCTCCTCGCCAAGGGCCTTTGGCCCCTTGTATTCGGGCGAGGTTTTCGTTGCAATGGCCACGGCGTCCACTTCCGTGCCGAAGTACACCTCGTGCGAAGCGGCGACGGCCCCCGCATCCCAGCGAAGAATTACCGATGGTTTTACGTCCACGGCACCATCTACCGGATTCGGGCCGGTGACGGCACCCAGAGTAGTGAAACTCCAAACGTTGCCTTTATGAGTTGCAGAGCCATCGAACTCATCAACGCGCCAGTAGTACGTCTTAGCTAGATTAAGCGGGCCAGGGGTGTAAGTCGTTGTGCCGTTAAGAATACCCGTAGCAGCGTTGCTCACCTCGTCGAAATCTTCGCCGAAGACTATATAGTGCAACATTGAGCCGAAACCTCCCGTCCATTTAAGCTGCACATCCAGGTCAACAAATTCGGCATCGTCAGCCGGATCGGGGTAATACGCAGTTTTGGGCGGAATCGAGAAGCTCCAGACATCGCCCTTCCAGGGACTGTTCGGCTCGGCATCATTGACTTCGTCAATCCGCCAGTAGTAAGTTGTGCCGGGAACCAGACCTTCCGGAAAAGGAAATCCCGGAAAGCCGGCTATCAAAAACGCATCGGTATAGTTGCCTCGAAACGTATCGCCTGTGCCGTTGTTGACATCGTCGAAATTATCGCCCATATACACATCATGAGAAACCGTGAAATCTCCCGGCCGCCAGGATAGCGTCGCCCAGGTCCCGGAATGCATATCGCCGTCGGCCGGATTGGGGCTCATGGCATAGGGGTATCCACGGGGACCCGCCATCAGAGCCTGAATCTCTTCCTGCGTTAACACACGGCCAAATACGAAGACATCATCAATCTCCCCTAAAAGCGGGTCTGCGTTCTCATTGAAGACATAGCCACCGATGTTGAATGTAAATCCGGAGCTGCCGCTCGATACGGCCCCCGGATCGCTTACCGCCTCCTGACCGTCAATGTAGATTACGACTCCTGTTGAATCGCCTGTTAAAGCCACGTGGTGCCAGGAAGGATACGGAAAGTCATAGTCTGCGCCAACAAACTGCCACCCATTGCCTAACATCCAAACCCCAAGCTGACCGCCGTTCTCCGATGTAAACCCAAACTCTATCAAGTCATTCTGGCCAATAATGCCGGCATAAGAACTGGTATTGCTCCCGCTGACCCAGCCGGCCAATGTGAATCCACCTAAGCCATTGAGAAAACTCTGGCCGGTACCCACATACGAATCGCTCCCATTGAATTGCAAAGCGCCTCCATAGATGCCCTCGGTCCAGGTCGCACCACCATTAAGCGTGCCGTTATAGCCATTGACGGATAGATCGGCGGTAGTCGTACCTGATCCCTCATCAAACGCCCAATAGCCGATAAGATCGGGATCGCCTAAATTAATTGCACTGGCGGCGCCTGTTAGTAAAAAGCCGGACATTAAAACAAGTGAAATGAAATAAATAGATTGTCTGCTCATGATAATCCTCCTAAATAAGAAAATGGAAATGACCGATAATAGTTCAAACCTTTGCTACACCCTTTAAAATTATTACCTTGGACAATTTTTACTTGATGCCGCCTCCTTGCGGAAAACCGAAAATCCACAAAATTCACTCTTTTGTTATATCAGATTAGCCGCCTGCTCGTCAAGCAAAATCTACGGATTATACGCCGACATTAATGCTCTTCATACGACATACCGACTCTAAACCAATGAGCGTGAAAGCCTGCAACAGAAATATCAGTTTCTCTTTTGCTCAAAGACCCTTACGTAGTCGACATAGCACTTCTGCGGAAAGATAGTATCATCTATTCCTTTCTGGCCGCCCCAGGCGCCTCCAATGGCTGCGTTCAAGATCAGGTAGTGTGGTTTATCATAGGGCCAGGCATCATTGCTTGCTTTGGTCTTGACCCAACCGTTGCCATACTGTGCCCGGCGTACATTTCGTGAGCTTTCGCTGTTTCGTAAGAAGTCTTCGGCGAATGAGTAATACCCGCTCAGAAAATCTCCGCCGGTAATCGTCTGAAATGTCGCCAGATGTTTCCACTTATCTTCTTCGTTGAGATAGAAATAGGCCGCATACGTCGTTCGAATACCCTCGACAGGATACCACAAATGCACACTCCTCGCCGCCCGAGGTTGGCTTTTTTCTGACGCGATCCCATGGACTGGCCACCATAAATAAACTGAAGCCATTAACAGAATCCCAGCTAACGTCATTCCGGATGAAATACCACCGGGGCCGATGGAAGGTTTCGCAACGAATAAATCCGGCAACAAATGATCACATATTGTTCTGTTCTCTTTCATTTTGTCCATTGCTTTTGTTTCAACACTTTGTAGTTAGTATGCTAAGTAGATAAGCCATAAGCCCATGTCGAGGAGATATTATCAGCTTTACCTGAAATTTCCCATTCAAACTGTGTTACTCGTGATTTTTCTGCTGTTAGTAAGCCGGGGCGAGCGGAAGTATTCCTTGCTAACGAGAATTGTTTCTGATAGATTCCCATGCAAGTTAAGTACCCTGATTGAAGTATAAAATGACTATGACCAGCAAACAAGTTAAATCGACGCAGCGAAAAGCCGGTAAAGGCCCGATTCGATATGACCCTGAGACGTGCACTTATTCCGTACCCGATTCTGAGCAGCGACGGCTGCAAGGGAAATATCCATACGACGACATCCAGGCCGCAATAATCCAGGCCGGCAAGCACACAAAACGCTACTCCGAGAATGCCCGTCAGGCAATAAAAGCAAATCCGGGCCGTGCTCTCGAATTCGACATGGAATGTTGGCTGTTCAATCCACAGCCGGAACAGCAGGCCCGAACACTCGCCGAGCTGGCTCAGCAGATAAGGCTCTGCCCCACATTTGTCCGCGAAGCTCTGACCGGCGAGATCGATGCGAAGCTGGCCGGCCGCGACCTGGCGAAATTCTATCCGAGGTACTACGAACTCGGCGGCAGAGGTTTCGAGCCGACAATCAACGCCGTCGTCGATCTGGTATGCCTGCTGGAATCGTGCGGCGGGGAAAAGCGCCTGCCGAGATTGCAGGAGATTGACGTCAGGATTCTTAAGCATTTGAACACGGCCGAGTTCGCCAGGAAGCTGAGCGATTTGGAAACGGAACTTAACGTGCCGCGTGAAACCGTCGGCAAAAGACTGGAGGTTCTGCGGGCGCTCGGTCTGATCCATCGGCCGCAGGGTCAAAAGGGTGGCGATGCAATCTCCACACCGGGCAAAAATTTTCTCAAAACGCTTTAGGTGTATATGGTACATAAACTCATATCAGGACATAGCTATGAAAACGAAAATAATCCGAAATACTGTTCGTCCGGTCATTTTGGCATCGCTGGTGACCGGCGTTGTATTGTTTTGCCTCGATGCCGTTAACGCTTCGATGAAAGTGGAGGTCAAAAACAACGTGAATGTTCTTACGGCCCAACAGATCGTGGACAAGATCAAACAGCACGTAACCTGTCCCTGGCAGGAGCGGACCGTCGATACGTTCAAGGCGGGTGATCCGGATACGCCGGTGACAGCAGTAGCGGTGACATTCATGGCCACGTACGATGTCCTCAAGCAGGCGACTCAGCAGGGATGCAATTTCATTATCACGCACGAGCCGACGTTCTATCACGGTCAGGATGACACGAGCCAGCTCGATCCGGATCCGGTCATCGAGGCCAAGCGAAAGTTCATCAAAGACAACAACCTGACCATCTGGCGTTTTCACGACCATATTCACCGGACCGAGCCGGACGGCATTGTTGCCGGGATGGTCGAGCTGTTCGGATGGAAAAGCTTTCAAAAACAAAACGAGAAACTCCACTTTGAATTGCCGAAGCCAATATCACTACAGCAGTTCGTTAACAGCCTGAAGGGCAAGTTCGCCAATTCAGTAATTCGGATCATCGGTGATCCCCGGATGCAGTTCGCAAAGTTCGGTTTTTCTCCGGGCGCATCGGGCTCGATTATGCAGATGAAGATGCTGCAGGGCCGGGACATCGAGGTGCTTATCGCAGGCGAGACACGAGAGTGGGAGACGGTCGAATATGTCCGCGATGTCAAGGATATGGGCCGGAACAAGGCCCTGATTCTTCTTGGCCACTGCATTTCAGAAGAAGCCGGCATGAAGCACTGCAGCGAATGGCTCAAGTCATTCGTGAACGAGGTGCCGATCAAGTTCATTCCGGCCGGCGATCCTTTCTGGACTCCTTAAGCTCGTCTGCGCAAGGGCGATGTCCCGATGCGCCGGTAATACATTTTGTTTTTTTATAGTCTTCTATTCTCCAATTGACAGGTCTATACAGAGCAGTTCTCGGTCATTCCTGACGTAAACATGTTTGTTCGCAAAAGCAGGATGGGACCAGCAGACACCGCCTCGCTGGCCGAGCTGTCCCTCGGTGGGCTCGATAATTTTTGCCCTGCTGATTTCATTGAATCCTTCCGGCGAGAGTTTGCTGATAATCAGCTCACCGCGTTCGTTGAACATCCATACCTTATCTTCGTGCCGGACCATGTGAATATTTGCCCAGCGGGCTTTTGGCACGGCATCGAGGCTCTCCCAGACACGGTCGCCGGTCTGTAGTTCCAGGCATCGAAGCTCGCCGTGACTATCCACGCCGTAAATGTAATCGCCCTGAATTATAGGCGTCGATATACAGCAATGAAGACTGTCCGTATTTGTCTCGCTGGCGCCTCTGCGCTGCCACACTTTTTCGACCGCGAGTTTGTCGGGGTCGGCTTTGAGCAGAATCGAACCGTCATAAAAACCGCTGAAGAAAAGATAGCCGTCCTTGTAAACAGGCGTTGCAATGTTAATAACCATTTTGAACGGCTTAAACGGATGCTGCCAGTAAAGCTTGCCGGTCGCAGGGTCGAGGCCGGAAATACTCCCCCCGGTCCAGCAGACCAGTACACGTTTACCGGCCTGTTCGATAATGATAGGCGCCGAGTAAGAAGCCGGGTCGTCCAGAGCACGCCATTGTTCCTTGCCGCTGACTTTATCAAACGCAATCAGGCAGGCGTTGTCATTGCCGCCTACGTGAACGATAACCAAGTCGTCTTCCACCAGCGGGGCGGCGGCAATCCCCCAGATAGGCACTCGAATTTCATACTCGAGTTTGAGATTTTTGCCCCAGAGGACGCTGCCTTTAGCCGCATCGAAACAGAACATGTTTCCTGTAGTTCCGAGCGAATAAGCCCGGCCGTCGTCAATTGTGACCGCTGCGCGCGGGCCATCCGGATAGCCGACCTTCTGGTATTTACATTCGTAGTCGTAAGACCAGATTTTTTCGCCGGTCCCGGCATCAAAGCAATGGACGCGTTCGACCTCTTTTGGAGAAGTTAACCGGTCGGTAACGTAAACGCGACCGCCGGCGACAGTCGGGCTGCAATAGCCGTTTGCCACCTCAGTGCGCCAGCGAACCTGCAGGTTTTCGAGTTTTTGCACAATGCCTTTTTCGCGCCAGACGCCGTCCCGATTGTGGCCTCGCCATTGTGGCCAGTCCGCGGCGAAAACCTGAATATTAAGCAGAATCCCGATGATAATCGCTGATATTGACTTTTCTCTCATAATGATAAACTACTTTCGCCAAAAATTGGGTTTGTTTTTTCAAATTGGTTTTTCAACCCCCAGATAAATCTGGGGGCTAAATAAAATTGGCTTTGTTTGGCTTTGTTTTTCGTTACTCAAAACCACCCAAAATCATTAAAATCTTCATAAGTTCTTATTATTACTGGTTTAGTACTATTTTGCCTATTTTAACATTGGCTTTGTTTTTTCAAATAGCTTTTTCTCACCTTGACGCTGAACGCAGAACGCTGAACTATGAACGCTATTAAATTGGGTTTGTTTTCACCAAGTGTCCAATCGCATTAATTTGCCATAATCCCTTGCTATAATTGACTTTGCGTATATTTCACCCTTTCGCAAATTGGGTTTGTTTTTTCAAATAGCACTCTTTCAACTTGTTTCGGATTTAGAGCTTCGTATTTCGAATTTCCAGCCAAAGGCCGGTGTTGGTTTTGTTTTTTCAAATCGTATCATTCTACAAGCCGCCGGATTTCCTATACCCACTTCCGCGAGTACAAGATTATAATTTATTATCTACTATTTAGCCATCTGCAATCTGTCTTACGCCATACGATCCTTCGAATCCGCTTAAGACAGACATACTATATACCACATACGACATATGAAATACGTATGTTTGATATATATTATACGACAAAACCGGTTTGAGGTCGAGTGAATTCTGAAATAATCTCCTTGAGACGCAACTTGCTGCACGTGGCTCCTGATCCGAGCGAGGAATAACTGCTTTTGCTTCTCTTATATCTGCTCAATTTTTCCTGCGTATGCAAAATAAACTTTGCACAGCCTACCATGCTATCAATTTGGAAGCTCTTTCGAATACAACATATTCTCTAACAAATAGTGTGATTCATTGAACTCTACCTAAATC
>JBARRE010000320.1:0-2193 GCA_049644065.1 Sedimentisphaerales bacterium
TACTCTTACGCATAATGAACTCCTTTTCGATAAAGTTGTATTGACATTATTCTTTATCGGTGAAAGGAGTTTTTTTTATTAACCTATTGTAAATAAATAAGATAACGTTATGTCAGTGCCATTCGTATCTGCCACGCTTTTTTTAAACTTGCGCTTTCCCGAGTTTCACACACTTCATCAGTTCAACCGGCGTAGGTTCTCGATTGACGCTCTCCGATGTGTCGGTTATTGTATAGACTTATAGTATAATTTGGAATTTTGGAACTTGATGTAATGAATGGAAGTACTGATTTTGATATTGTCGTAATAGGCGGCGGAATTGTCGGTTTGGCGTCGGCCTATAAGATCATGCTGAGCCACCCAGATATTCGCATCGCCGTGCTGGAAAAAGAGGAAAAAGTCGCTGCACATCAGACAGGCCACAATTCCGGCGTAATTCACTCCGGGCTGTATTACACGCCCGGCTCGAATAAGGCCAAAACCTGCACAAAAGGACGGAAGGAACTTGTCGAATTTGCCAAAAAGCACAAAATCCCTTACGAAATTTGCGGGAAAATCATTGTTGCCACAAAGGTAAAAGAATTAGCTAACCTTGAAACGATTCTCCGTAACGGCCAGGAAAGTGATATAGAGGGCATTGAAAAAATCGGCCCGGAGCAAATAAAGGAAATTGAGCCTTCCTGCGAGGGCATCGCCGGCATTCGTGTGCCCTGCACTGGAATTATTGATTTTACCAAAGTTGCAGAGAAGCTTAGCCAGCTTATAGAGAAAAAAGGCAACGGCAATAAGGTTCTGACTTCGCACAGGGTCACAGCACTCGATAAGCATGACTTTTTTACGAGGATTGTGACAAATCAGGAATCTTTCGGCGCGAAGTATATTATCAACTGTGCGGGTCTTCAGTGCGACAGGGTGGCAATAATGGACAGCGTCGCGCCGGGGATGAGAATCGTTCCCTTCCGCGGTGATTATTACGAGCTGACGGAAAAGGCGCAGGAGAAAGTCAAAGGCCTGATCTATCCCGTGCCGGATCCCGCCCTGCCCTTCCTCGGGGTCCATTTTACGCGAACGATTGCCGGCAACGTCGAGTGCGGGCCGAACGCCGTCTTCTCATTCAAGCGGGAAGGTTACGGTAAAACCGATTTCAACCTGGCCGATACATGGGACGCCCTGTCTTATCCCGGGCTTTGGAAAATGTTCTTTAAATACTGGAGATACGGATTGGGCGAGTATGCCAGGGCATTCTCCAGAAAACTCTTTCTCAGGCAACTGCAAAGGCTGATTCCGTCACTGCAGGACGAAGATATCAAACCCTGTAAGGCGGGCGTTCGGGCCCAGGCACTTGAGCCGAACGGCCGGCCGATCGACGATTTCAAGATAGAAAGGAAAGGCAATTCCATTCACGTTCTAAACGCACCGTCACCGGCGGCGACGGCATCGCTTGCCATCGGCGAGACTATAAACCAAATCGCCACGGATTACTTTAAGCTCAAAGATTAAAGCTGATTGACTAAGGCAACAGCCAGAAGAAAGTTGGGATATGATAGATTTGAATGACAAAGACTATATCGTCATTGTGCAGTGCCATATCGTCAAGGAACGCTGCTCCGGCTACAACTGCGAGAGAGCATTTAACGAACGTACCGGCGGTTTTACCGCATACCCCAAGGAAAAGGCGTATCGCATGCTTAGTCTGACCTGCGGCGGCTGCTGCGGCCGGGCGGTTCATCGTAAGCTGAGCAATCTAATCCGACGGATCGATAAGGCCGAAGGAATAACAAAAGATCGAATCGTCGTGCAATTGTCCTCCTGCACAACAAAAGATAATTTCCATTCGTCGCCGTGCCCACACCTTAATTATCTCAAGAGCCTGATAGCTAAGCTCGGGCTGGACATACGCGAGGATACGTATATCAGTAAGGAATCGGAAATGAGACGAAAAGCGGGTTTATATGACACTAATAAGGATATTGAATAAGTAAAAACCTTGATGCTTGATACCGGAACATCGGAAGAGGCGGTCACAATTTGTGACCTCAAGATACAAACAAATTCCGGAGCAACCTAAAAATGTCTAAATGCACAGAAATAATGATTCCTGTTGAGAGAATACACAGAAGCATCCTGTTTATAAGGAGGCATAAAGTTGTATTAGACAGAGACTTAGCTGAATTTTATGGTGTGGAAACCAAA
>JBARRE010000321.1:0-1991 GCA_049644065.1 Sedimentisphaerales bacterium
TGACCATTTCAGAACTCCAAACACAACGAATAGAATTATGTTACAAGCACAATATACCACACTTACATAATGGCCTCAATATATTCGCTGCAAACAATTGCACAAGTACATAAAAGCCAAGATTGCAAATGCGCTGCAGCAGGCCGACAAGAAATTCGAACTGATGATTTATCCGAAATCAAGGCATGGCGTGAGCGGCATGCACTATAACCGTTTGGTGGTGGATTTTATTAAAACCGTGCTGGAATTGGATGATTAACAAGTCATCATTCCTGTCCGGCGTTGTAAATCAATCCGCCCCGCCTGCCATACTCCAACAGCACGGCTTGTGCCTGCTCTCGCAGGACGTCCCGAACCACACTGATTCGGCGGCTTTCGAGTGACTTTATCCAATCCGGCGGCTTATGCCCTTCGTCGAATCCGATACTCCGGGCATCCTCATCACGAGCGCCGCACACAACACTTCGAACGCCCGACCAGGGAATGGCCCCCAAACACATAGCGCATGGCTCGGTACTCGTGACAAGTTGGTAAGCTATATCTTTCTGGCCACCAAGGTCGTAGCATCCAATCACGCGCTGAGCAATAGCAATAGCAATCATCTCCGCATGCGCGACTGAGCAATCGGCCGATTCCACGAGATTAACACCGGCACTAATCAGGCGGCCGCTTTTCGATTCGAAGATCCCTGCGCCGAACGGCCCGCCGGTCTCGTGTTCGATATTCAGTTGCGCAAGCTTTACAACTAACTGCATTCGCTCTTCAACGGTCGGATAAATTTGCTCCGAGCCGGCCAGAGCATTCTCAATCCAGCCGGGTAATTGCAAAACTACTTTGGGAAATTTCAATGTAACACCTGCTTTCCGATCCAAGACTTTAAGACGGCTGATAAAATAAAAACTAACCTTTTACAATATCGAGATATATTGACCCATGCACGCCTAATGCCATATGCCTGGCTATTGTACCTCATCTTCTTGCCGATATCATACCCGAATTCGCGCCTCTTTTCCATCGCTTTCCGGATAGAACAGGCCTTGTTGCCGATCTTTTGATTGTTCTTAAGAATAACGGCTAAGTGAATTGGGCTTTTCGAGCGACCGGGAAAATCCAGGAACCTGATCTGTGAGGGTGCTTTTATAAATGGAAAACTCTGCGCCCTCGGCGTTCTTCGCGGCGAGAAATATGTTTTCTTAGCTCAATGAACTAAGAATGGCGCAATATTATCGATATGAGGAGACATTTATTCGACGCAATTTATGCTGGGCTATTGCATCCGCAAGCCACTTGGTTATAGCGGGTTTGTAATCATAATCTTCGAGATCGTACAGGTCGTTGGGGTCCAGTGGTCCGGCGCCGCCTAAGATATTTCCGAAAGTATCACTTTCGACCGCGTAAATCTTGCCGTTAACATGCTGCCAAAATCCTTTTATAGTACCCATAACACGTCTCCCTGCTAAAAAGCTTTTTGTTAAACCGTAATTTCCTCATGTCAACAGGGACCTCGGCGATTCATCAGTAGCCACCCTATTAAAATATAAGAAATACATGCCCCAAATGCAAAAGACCTTGACAATACAGCATAAGTAATAATGACAAACAGAGCTAAGTAGGATATAAACCTTGTCCCGTTCAACGATTCCGGCTATAATGTCTGCCGGCAAACTTTGATTCGTATACACACCATCGGAACAACATTGGACCAGAATCCGGGAGAATGTAGCGTACAGAAGTACTGTTTAGAAAAATAAACGGGAAATCCCGTATAATATCGATGGAGTAACTCATGAAAAAAAAATATCGAATATACTGTCTATTGTCATTCTTAATTTTTATTATCATATTTGTTGGAGCTTGTGCCCAGACAATTCCAGATCCTGTTTTGCTTGAACAAATCGCAAAAATTAAAGCCATAGATAATTATTCCATCATGTCGCCGGCTACTGCCAACCAGGGTACCGAAGAAGAGCCTGCCGATTTGCTTGGGCAGC
>JBARRE010000322.1:0-2720 GCA_049644065.1 Sedimentisphaerales bacterium
GCTCTGAACAGCATGGCCATGACAAATCCCATAAGAATATGTACTCCGACGAAAATTACCAGAAGCGTCTTCATCAGTCTGTAGCGAACCGCCTCTTCATTCCGGTCCATTGTCACTATGCGGAAAACGGGATAGAACATGGCCGCATAGTACAGCAGATTAAAAGCTATAGTTATCACATGTTTCATAACATCCGAACCCAGCTTGATCCCCATGAGGCCGCCAAAGATGAGCTGGGAGAGCACATAGGGTTGACCTATTACGAACGCCAGTACTTTTATTTCTAAGAATTTGTTGGCCAGAAAGGTGAAGATCGTTATCGCAATGCTGCATCCCAGAGAAATAATCAACGGTAATACACGCCTTCCGTGAGGTATCTTCGTCTGTTCCGGCACTTCGTCAGGATAACGCCGCCGCAAATATCGGCCGCATAAGAATATCGCGCATTCCAGCGCAAGAAGGACAACGAAAAATAGTATCATGGCAGAAAGCATGGTGCGGTCATCTTCACTTGGATTCTCCGGCATGTCCGCGAGTCCTACTCCAAACCAGAGGGCAGTTGCCGCCGCACAGACGATACTGAATACAATAAGAAAATTCCCTATTATATGCTTCATAAGACTATCCTCATGAAACTGATAAACCATTTACTTATCCGGTTCTGAATCGCTCTCGGCAGGGGCCGGCGGTATGTAGCGCGGCAGCGTGCCGGCGAGCATTTGCTTGACGTATACGCCAAAGCCGGGAGTCGGCTTATAATCCCAGCCTGAAATAAGAGTCGGGCCGGCGGCGGGGTGGAAATCCCATGCCGTATAGGACCATTGGTGGTCTTCGATGGCCTGAAGGACTCGCATCAGCCAGTCGCCGTCATTTCGTCTCATGCCGCCGAAGCGACGTCTGGGTGGCTCGGCGCCCGGCTTGTAGTATGCTCCGCCGAACTCGCTTATGATGATCGGGAGTTTTTTCGCCGCCTTCTCCATATTTGCGATCCATGTTTCCACTGCCTGATTCTTGTTATTGTAACAGTGGTTGGCGTATACAAGCCCGTTGCCGGTTGGGTCCTTAAGCTGCCTGCCTTCGAGAATGCCGGAAAAGTCGTAAGCCCAGTCCAGGCCGCCTATGACGACGAGGTTCTTCGCTCCGGCGGCGCGGACGATATCGAGCAACTGCTGCATTCCGACGGCCTTGAAGGTTCTCGGTGTCTGATTTCGGCGGTTGGGCCTGTCGGTAATCTCGCCGCCGTTGAGCCAGATGTCCCAAGTGACATCGTGCGGCTCGTTATACAAATCGTAGATCACTGCGGGATGATTGGCGTAGATGGGTGCAAAATCTTTCCAGAACGTTGCGCTGTGCTCATCCGGCATGGAATGCTGAGCTATTTGCTCGCCCCATACGCCCGCGTTCGACCAGTGTAGCTCCAGCATGATGTAGACGCCCTTCGAGGCGCACAGCTTTACAATCTCGTCGACGATGGCACGATAGGCCTTGCCTTCGTCCTTCTGTTCGGGCGCCTTTCCGAACCAGCGGTCTTGTGACAACGGAAGACGGATATGGTTGACGTGCCAGTCGTCGATGGCAACGCGCACGGATTCGACGATATGCCCTTCGCCGTTACTGGTCCATTCGAGACTGGCGCAGTTGACACCTCGCAGTCTCACTGGCTCGTTCCTGCTGTTGAGGATTTGCGTTCCGACCACCTTAAGAGGCAGAGGCTTATATGCCGATTCGGCCTTTGCCTGAGACGCTGCCGCCGTCACGCTGTTAACTAAGACGACCAGCACGGCTCCGGCGATAAACAACATAACACATCCGAACAATCTTTTGGATTGCATGATAATTCCTCCTATTTTTCTCTGCCCTTTATATTAAAGAGGTTCTCCTGTTAATGAAATATTGGTCAAGGTAAAGGAAATTTCATGTTTGGTAATTTCGTCAATTACCTCCATGACGATGCGTCCTCTCGGGGGGAATTCGCCTTTTGTATTGTAATGGATATCGAGTTGTCTGTCCTCACTGTATGATCCGCCGGTTTGAGATACTTCGAATTCAGTGCCGTCTTCCCTATAGAACTTTGTGGATTTAAGATGGCCTCGCAATAAATTCACTTTAAGATTTATTTGACTATGCTTTTTATCCCAGCTTTTGACTCCTATGGAGTTTATCGAGAAGCCCTCCACTTTGCTCCTGGCATCTTTCTTGAAGTCCATTATTCCGAAGTCTATTTTTTTTGTTCCGGCTGATTTTAAATATCCTAACGTTCCGGAAAGCTCGGCTATTGCTTTGGCATCTTTGTCAGGAAGGAATAAATTAACCTCAAACACAGCCGCGTTGCCGCCTTTGGACAGTGCCGGGAATGATGTTTCCCTGTTGCCTTCGGGGAGAATATCCTGGCCCGTATCGGTGATTGCTTTTTTCACTTGCCCCTGAACGACAATTAAATTCGGGTCCGGCAGTTCGAGTATTAGTGACAAGGTATAGCCCTTCTCGAATTGGTTTAATGGTCTTATTTCACTTTGATAATCCTGGTATCTTACTAACCTTACCCCGCCAACAATTACCGTTCCGGGTTCAGCCGATACGCTTGATGCGACAGGTATTTTGACAGGTTCCACCGGTGTTAGAAACAACTTTAATTCTTTTAGCATTTGGTCATAGGCACTTCGGGCGGCAGTTACCTCGGTATCGTAATCGAAGAGGTTTCTGGAGTTGCTGCTTAGAAC
>JBARRE010000323.1:0-10830 GCA_049644065.1 Sedimentisphaerales bacterium
CACCAGCACCTGCGACATGCTTGTGAGCGAATCGAGCAAGAAGCTGGCGGATATCCCCGGCATCTGCGGCATTGTCGACGGCTCTATCCTGCCGGGTTACTTTGGTCTTGAAGCCGGCCAATCGGCCGTAGGTGATATTTTTAACTGGTTCGTCAACTACATCCAGCCGGGCGGCCCAGAGGCAGGCTCTCACGAAGCCCTGACCGAAAAGGCGGCAAAGCTCAGGCCGGGCCAGTCCGGCCTGCTGGCTCTCGACTGGAATAACGGTAACAGAACCGTACTCGTCGACCAGCGATTAACAGGACTGCTGCTCGGCCAGACGCTGCATACAAGGCCGGAAGAAATCTATCGCGCATTGATCGAGGCAACCGCTTTCGGCGCTCTGACGATTATAAACAGATTCGAAGAATACGGCGTCAAAGTCTCACAGGTCATAAACTGCGGCGGAATCGCCGAGAAAAATCCCCTGCTGATGCAGATTTATGCCGACGCAACAAGCAGGGAAATGAAGATATCCCGTTCGGCCCAGAGTTGTGCGCTGGGCGCATGCATCGCCGGCGCCGTAGTAGCAGGCAAAGCATCCGGTGGCCATGACAGCTTCGCCGATGCTCAGGCTGCGATGTGCGGGATCAAAGACGTAACCTATAAACCAATCGCCGAAAATGCCCGAATCTATCAACAATTATATGTCCTGTACAAGCAGATTCACGACGCCTTCGGGACGCAGGACTTCTCCGGTAAGCTGGCAAACGTTATGAAAGAGCTGTTGAGCATCAAGGATAAATCCGCCTGAAAAGCGGGGCTAAATATTTAGCCCCACGTTCCACGTGGGATCTTTGCTTGAGATATTTGCTATTATGCACGAAGAACTGAAAAAAGCCGTCTGCGAGGCCAATCTCGAGCTGCAGAAACAGCAGCTTGTAATTTGCAGTTGGGGCAACGTCAGCGGGATAGACCGCTCGGCAGGTTTGGTCGTCATTAAGCCCAGCGGAGTATCATACGATCAGTTAACGCCCGACAAAATGGTGGTGCTCGATCTGGAGGGCAAAATCTTCGAAGGGACTCTCAATCCTTCATCGGATGCACCGACCCATCTTGAACTGTACAGAAATTTCGAAACCATCGGCGGAATATGCCACACACATTCGCCAAGCGCAACGATGTGGGCACAGGCCTGCAAAGAAATCCCCTGCTTCGGCACAACTCACGCCGACAATTTCTACGGCCCCATCCCTGTAACTGAAGTCATGACAGAAAAGGAGATAAAAGACGATTATGAGTTAAACACCGGCAAAGTTATCGTCCGGCGGATTGCCGGCATGGACCCGATGCAAATGCCGGCGGTCCTGGTCGCCAATCATGGGCCGTTCACATGGGGCGCCGATCCCGCCGCCGCTGTTGAGGAGAACGTAGTGCTTGAACAAATCGCAACAATGGCCCTGGGCACCATTACGATCAATCCCGACCAAGGCCCAATCAGCAGCGCATTGCTGGATAAGCACTACCTGCGAAAACATGGAACAAATGCTTATTATGGACAAGAATCGTAGGGTGGGCCTTGGCCCACCGATCAACAATGGTGGGGCAAGCCCCACCCTACAAACTGAGTTTTAGGAGTGAAGAAAATGAAAACAACATTCGGCGTCATCGTTGGAAACCGCGGCTTTTTCCCTGATGCGTTAGCAAAAGAAGGGCGAAAAAACATACTTGATGTGCTCAAAAAAAATGGCTTCAACTCGGTTGTACTCTCTATGCAGGAAACTAAATACGGCACGGTCGAAACTTTCGCCGATGCTAAAAAATGCGCCGCTCTATTTGCAGCAAAAAGTGAAAAAATTGACGGCATCATTATCACGCTGCCGAACTTCGGCGATGAAAAGGGAGTCGCCGAGGCAATCAAACGCTCCAGGCTCAACGTGCCGATCCTGATACAGGCCGAGCCGGATGTCAAGGGCGGTATGGCCATCGCCGGCAGAAGAGATTCCTTCTGCGGCAAGATCAGCGTCTGCAATAATCTCAGGCAGGCGGGCATTCCGTACACGCTGACAAACTCGCACACAATCGGAGTCGCTTCTGCCCAATTTCAACAGGAACTGGGCGACTTCGCCTCGGTCTGCAGGATTATAAAGGGCCTCAAAAACGCCAGGTTCGGCGCAATCGGCGCCCGCACAGGCGCATTTAACACCGTCCGTTACAGCGAGAAAATCCTCGAACTTTCGGGCATAGCCGTCGAGACGATCGACTTATCCGAAATTCTTGGACGAGTTGAACTACTTGCCGACAATGACAGAGCAGTTAGGAGAAAACTGGATGCAATCAGAAAATACACGCCGACCCAATCCGTTCCCACTGAGAAGCTCTTAAAGATGGCCAAGTTCGGTTACGTCATAGACCGATGGATCAAAGATACCGAACTCGACGGCACCGCAATTCAATGCTGGACCGCACTGGAAGAATTCTTCGGAATCGTCCCCTGCACACTCATGAGCATAATGAGCGAATCGCTGGTGCCGAGCGCATGTGAAGTCGATATTACAGGCTTGCTGGGAATGTACATTCTCCAGCTTGCCGGCGGCTCTCCGAGCGCGCTTTTAGACTGGAACAACAATTACGGTCCCGATCCCGATAAAGCTGTCTTGTTCCATTGCAGCAATCTGCCGAAATCGTTCTTCAGCAATTCGAAGATGGACTACCAGGAAATCATTGCCGGATCGGTGGGCAAGGAAAACACCTACGGCACGATTGTCGGCAGGATAGCTCCGAACAAGGCAACATTCTGCAGGGCAACGACCGATGATGCGACCGGCATCATTAGCGTATATGTCGGCGAAGGCCAGTTCACAAACGACAAGCTCGATACGTTCGGCGGCTACGGCGTGATGAAAATCGCAGATCTCCAGGTGTTGATGCAGTACATATGCAGGATGGGCTTCGAGCACCATGTTGCCGTCAATATCTCACAGAAGGCCGACGCTATTGCCGAAGCTCTTGACACCTACATGGACTGGGAAGTCTATCGGCACGAGTAAAACTCATGCTCATCGGCACTCCCCGGAGCATCAACGACATGTGCTATGATACCTTGAGCGCTTTGTTACGAATAATGTCGAGAAACGTTGGTAACTATGACCCTCCCAAAGCAGCCAGTCTCGCTGCAATATAGGCAGCCATGCCGGCATTCTGGTTCTCGGCCCGGGGTGCAACATACTTATCCACCGCAAACATTATCGACTCTTCCGTAGAAAAGGCCAGGTCGTTGTTCAATACCCCAACATACGCGACAAGAGCATCCACGTATTCTCCGGCTGCGGCATAATGATTATTGGCCTGAGAATTGCGAGAGATTACATCGGCAACCGATGCCATCTGCTCGGGTGTCGGCGGCGCGGTGTTCGAGGCCAACTCACTGATGACCTGGGCAAGAGCGGCAATACGAGTCCCGCCGTCATCCCGCAAAATCGCAGCTACGTTTTTAAGTTTTTCGCACGCATCGCACGGCTGAATGTCCCGCGAAGAAGCTAAAGTATTCACCGTCCAAATCTGCATCATCCTTTCATCAATCCCAAGCTCGGCTGCGGCCCACTTAACAAGGGCCGGGCATCCTGAAATATCGAATTGGACACTTTCAAGACCTGGTGCCGGAGGGATAAACGGCACAGCAACAGCAAGTGCAGGATTGATTATAATTGTTACGTTGGCCTGAGAAAGCATAGCTCCGGTTTCGGGGTCGGCAGCCGAATATATGAAGCTGTCCTGTCCGGCAAAGCCCTGTGCCGGCGTGAAGCTGAAAGTGCCGTCATCGTTCAAGACCAAAGTCCCGCCGCCTTCGTAAATGAAGTTATCTACGGAAAGCAGATCACCTTCCGGATCGAAATCGTTAGCCAACACGTTAATAGTAACAGCGACACCCTGATCTGTCGTCGCCGTATCGTCGGCCAGGGTGGGAAGCGCGTTTGTCACCGCAATCGCAACCATAGCCGGTTCAGAGGACACACCATCCTGACCATCGCTGGTCGTGTAGATAAAGCTGTCTTCTCCGACAAAGCCCTTAGGCGGTGTATATGTAAACGTTCCATCGTCATTCTGGACCAGGATACCATCACCTTGATACACAAAAGAGTCGACCGCAAACGCATCCCCATCGGAATCGGCATCGTTTGCCAACACGTTGATACCACTAACCGGGTCACCCATATGGGTCGTCGCGGCGTCGTCACCCAAAATGGGCAGTGCGTTCGTTACGGTAATAACAGCCATGGCTGATCCAGAGGATACGCCGTCCTGACCGTCGCTGGTCGTATAGGCAAAGCTGTCTTCTCCGACAAAACCTTTCGGCGGTGTATACGTAAATGTTCCATCCTCATTCTGTATTAGTGTACCGCCACCTTCGTACAGGAAAGAATCAACCGCAAACGCATCGCCATCAGGATCGGCGTCGTTAGCCACAACGTCAATGACCTTACCAGCGTCGTTCATATGGGTCGTCGCCGTATCGTCGCCCAGGTTAGGCAGCGTGTTGGTAACAGTGATTGTCACGGTGGCCGCTTCGGCAAAGAGCTCACCGTCAGTGGCGACATACGTAAAGGTGTCCTCGCCGACAAATCCATCGTCCGGCTGGTAAGTGTATTCGCCAGTCTCCGGATCGAAATCCAACAGCACACCATGCTCGGGCTCGTCGATCACATGGGCTGTGAGGTCACCGCCCTGAGGAAGAGTGTCGTTGTCGAGCACATTATCCACAACGGAATCACCCATGTGAGTTGTGGCCGTATCGTCATCGGTTAGGGGCGGCAGCGGCGGGTCCAAACCAGGCGGCACCGGGCAATCGGGACAATCGTCGGTATGTTTCTCGTCCAGTTCCAACTTCGCACGAGATTCACCATCTGTAACTTCTATTATGTCCACTGGAGCTTCACCATCCGAGTATATTTCCGTTTTATCGCCCTGGGTTTGAGCGCGAAGATAAATAGCTTTATCGGCACTCTTCGGATTCGTGATGGTGATATTACCTTTTCCAGACAATTCCGGATCCGTTCCGGCATGAATTAAGACAGAGGCATTGGCCGTACCTTCTGCCGAGGTCAGCGCGGTCGCCCGTATCTGACCTTCGCCAAGATCTATTCGAACATCACGACCTGCATCAATGTGAATATCAGCCGTCGTTTCGTATTTGGCATGAGCTTCGACTGTTATGATACCATTAATTTCCACATCCCCGTGTTCGGAGACCAGGCATGTTCTGGCCTGGCCGACCTCCAGGTCCTCATCGACCTGGTGCGCGTATGTTGTTACGTCACCGTTAATCAACAAATCGCCGGAAGCTATCACGGAGATTTCATCATAGCTGCCGCCGTCCACCGACAATTGTCCGGTCGTGATATCGCCGTAATTTGTCGTAAGGAGTCTGATTTTGCCCGGCTCGACAATCCATGGCTCCGGAGCGTGTTGCGGCACGAGCGAAATAATATCGCCGATTGCAATACCACCTTCGCCCGCCAGCATATAGACATTTCCACCCTGGGTGGTATGGATTGCGGTACGGTCGCCATTAGGTCCCGGCATAAATTCTATTCCGCCGGTATCGTATTTCGTGCGAAGCACGATATCGCCGCTCCCGCCTTCGATGACACCATCACTGATAGGTTTAGCGACGATATTTCCTCCCACTTTAGCATGGGCAACCAGCTCGACATCCGTTGACGCATAGGACTGCTGCTCAATCCACTTCTCATAGACGGTATTATCAGGCGGAGTATCGGGCATATAGCCATCTTCGATTGTCATGTCCATGGCGTCGATGATAACCTTGCCTCTTTTGCCGTACGATGCGGAGGCATCGACGTCGCCGGCGAAATTCACAGAGTCACCGCTGATCTCCACACTGGTATCCACGACATCATCGAATTCATCTGTAATGTCATACGGCACATAACCGCCCATCGCTTCGATTTTCGCATCGGCCTGGACGGTTGTATCACCTTTGGAATGGACGACAACCAAGCCACTATCACCCGTGGTCCCTGCGTTTGCCTTCGTCAGACTATCGGCGGAAAGAATAACTTCATCGGCTGCCGTCAGCATAACCTGGCCGCCGTCGCCAACGATGCCGTCGGTATCGATCGTACCATTCTGCTCTATGCGGCCGACGCCGCTTGCGACCCTTACAGGCTCGGAACTAAGCTCCAGCGCCACCGAAAACATATCACCGGCGGCGAGAACTATCATGCCCTCAGGAGATTCGATTATACCGGGCTCTATTTCATTTATACTTTCATTGACGACATTACCGAAGCCGTCCTCAGAGAGTGTGACGGAGTCCATTTCGACGACAATTTTGCTCCCGGGCTCGCCAAGAAGCACTCTGTCACCGGCTGCCATCACGACAAATCCACCGGCACCTGTCTTTATAGTCCCGGTATTGAGAATTTTCTGGCCGATAAGCGCCACGCCCTCGGTTACGCCCTCAGCACCGGGAAAAGTAGTTATTGTACCATTGTTGATTACCCCAAGTCTCTCCTGGACATCTACCCCTTCAATATCGCCAACGAATTCATAGTCACCAGCCAAGAATTGGTTGTTTGAAATATCGAGGTTGGAAGCGATCAACTGTGTAACATTGACTGTGGAGCCCTCACCAAAGACGATACCGGCGGGATTAACAATAAAAATACGCATACCTTCAGCATTGAGGTCGCCTAAAAATTGCGTTCCATATCCCGAAATTACTCTGTTTAGCACAGCAGAATCCTTCAGTGCGCCCTGAGTGAAGGCCAGCGTTTCTCGAACATTAACGGCACCACCCTTCGTATCCAGGCTTTCCCAGTTAATAATTGTTCGTTCGGTCTGAACTTTTACGAGAGTAGTGTGTTTGTAAGTACCGGTGTTGTAGGTGATATCGGCATTGCCCCCGCCGTTTATCGGATTTGTGTCGACATCTCCGCCGGTCGGTCCGGCCAGTAAGGTAGGCAGCGACGTGTTCAAAACCAGGCACCATGTCAGAAAGTAGATGATCCCCCTTCTCAAACAGCGTTTTTTCATTATCTTTGTTATGGTCTCCATTTCTCTCTTCCTTGCTAAAAAATCGTGATTTATTTATTGGATTTGCTTATACGACGTTGCGGATATCTGCTTCAGCATCACACTTTGAGATTTATTCTCAATCAACCACTTAGTCCATCGGCAAAAATATTCGAAAATCTTCTGCCTTTTATAGGACGGATGACAAGGAATTTGTCACGAAAACAGGGATTATATTTTGCTCAGCACAGCTTTAAAACAGCTATATCAGGCCAGATATCAAGGATCACGTTCGAGCTTTGAAGTTAAGCTCAGAAAGGCGTTAACAGATAAGACGGCCAGCTTGAAACAGCAAAAACTCGCTCTCAATACTAATAATGAGTTTAAAGCCGCATGCGAATATCCAGTTCATGCCGGAGAGATCGTTAATAGTATCGTAATCACTAACCGGGAGTGGAGCAGCACAAATCATTTTCATATTTTTGTGCCGCTCAAGGTAGTAATACGTCTCGCATAGCCGACCTAAGAAATCCCGTTTTCAATATTAAGAATGCACATTTTTTAATCCTATGAGACATCTGCTCAGGCCATAAAAGACACCGAATATTAAGAGCCGGAGTCAATGCCGGCTGGACATAAAAAAAATGTTTAAAAATCTTCTTAAACGACATCATTTTTATGACAATTTCAATTACCGGTGTTATTGTCAGTGCGCCGCGACACAGGAATTCGACGGCTACCTGTTCACCTGCCGGACAAACAATCACACGGATTTCTTAACTGGTTCGACGAACTGAAACTGGAGCTTCTTCGCTAAAAATTTTGGTCGGAAATTATAGAGATTTCTCTGGACAGCCCAGGTAAAGACCGTTAAAATAGGGTTTTCGAGAATTTGGTAAGTTTAAGTTTGCATTGATTAGAGGTAACTTATTATGGCACATAAAAAGGGACAAGGCTCCTCGCGAAACGGCAGAGACAGTAATCCGCAGTACAGAGGTGTGAAATTGTATGGGGGCCAGGTAGCCAAAGCCGGCGCAATTATCGTCAGGCAGTGCGGAACGAAATTCTTTCCCGGCTCCAACGTCGGCATGGGCAGGGACTATACGCTGTTCGCCACCGCGGAAGGAAAGGTGCAATTTCAGGGCCGAAGAATCCACGTTGTCTGAGAAATAACTTAATGTAGTCGATTAGAAAAGGATGGTAATTGCCATCCTTTTTTTATATTGAGATACGAGAGAATGTTTATAGACCGGGCACAAATCTGGATCAAGGCAGGAGACGGCGGCCACGGCTGTGTCAGCTTTCGGCGAGAAAGATTTATTCCCAAAGGCGGTCCTGATGGCGGTGATGGCGGACGCGGAGGCAACGTATATTTCGAGGCAGTTGAGAACCTCGACACCCTGTTAGACTTCGCGGGCAAACATCACTGGCAGGCCCGGAACGGCCAGCCCGGCTCGGGAAACAATAAGTTCGGAGCAAACGGAGACGACCTGATCATCAAGGTTCCGCCGGGCACGCTAATTTACGATACCGATCTGGATCTGATGCTCAAAGATATGAACGAGATAGGACTCAAGGTCTGTGTCTGTCGTGGCGGAAGGGGCGGAAAAGGTAATAAGGCTTTTGCAACATCCACCAATCAGACCCCAAGAAATGCCGTGCCGGGCAAAAGGGGCCAGGAAAGAAATATCAGACTCGAATTAAAACTCATTGCCGACGTGGGCTTAGTCGGGATGCCGAACGCCGGAAAGAGCACGCTCGTCTCCCGCTGCTCGGCGGCAAGACCAAAGATAGCAGACTATCCCTTCACCACAATTGAGCCGGTGCTGGGTATCGTCGAGCTGAGCGATTACCGCCGATTTGTGATGGCCGACATTCCCGGCCTGATCGAAGGAGCACACGCCGGCGCCGGTCTTGGCCACGAATTCCTTAAGCACATAGAGAGAACAACGCTGCTCGTTCATATCCTTGACATAATGCCGACAGACGGCTCCGATCCCGTGGAAAATTACAAAGCCATTCGCAAAGAATTGGAGAACTACAGCAAGACCTTAGCACAAAAACAAGAAGTCATCGTCGCCAACAAAATCGACCTCGACCCGGATGGCAAAATCGTAAAAGAATTAACTGAAAAGCTACAGCAGCCGGTCCACCCAATCTCAGCGGTTACCGGCTCGGGGACGAAAGAATTGAGCGAACTGCTGTGGCGAAATATAAAAGAGCTAAAGAACAAATCTTAAGTGTGAAAAGAGCCGATCTCATAGAATCGGCTCTTCGGCAATCTCTTCTATTCTTTTAACCACGGAACCTCTGGTAAATCACCCGGCTCGACATCTCTTATGCTCAGATCACCATAGATGACTCGATAGGTCTTCGATTCCGGCGTTTTCCACCAACACACAGGTTTTTTTGCGTCACCGAGTTGCACATCTTCGCCCACGTATTGCCACTCGCTGCCCTTAGGCAAGCGCACGAAGTACTCGGTCGCCAGCATGATCGCGAAATCGTCCTCAATGGGGGCAACGATCCGCGAGTCCTCCTCCAAGAACTTATCTATGGCCTCCTGACCGGGCCGACCTCGCCCGAAATACGTCGGGAACTTTCCGCCGCGATGGCCTGCAGCGATCTTCAGACCTTCGACAAGGTACTTCTCCGTCAGCTCGAAAGGAATCGTGAACTCCTCTGTGATCACGTTCATAGCCAAATAATCATCCGGGACAGTCATGTCAAACAGTTGATCGTCCAGCTCCACACCGAAGGTGATGTTGGTCAAAGTAAGCGTTTCCGTTCCGTCGTTGGCTTTGGACTCTATCTGGATCGGGAGAGCAGTGTCCGGATCGACCCAAACTATGATTTCCTTATTGTCTTTGACGATTCTGAAACCGACCGCCTTTCGGCCGTTAATCTCCATCTCGCCGAGGCTTTCTTCGGTCTCGTTATGAAAATCCTTCTTCAGTCCATCGTAAGTGAGCAGCGTTGGGTTGTAGCCGCTATAGTCGCCCGTATCTGCACATTTCTTCAGAGGATAGAGCGTTACAAAACGGTTCTGCCGACTCAGGTCCGCCATGCATATCACCGTCTCTTCGCCGGACTGTCCGTATTTGGAACGGCGACCGTTGATGCCCTCAAAACGCCGAATCGGCCCTTTGATCTTTACCGTACCTTTTCCCCAAAAGTGCCCAACCGTTTCATCGTTATTTTCCGTATCGAGCGTGAATGTGACGGTTTGTGACGCCTCCATATTCTTTAGTACATCGGCCCAGACGACGCCAGAACCGTCGGGTGAAACGCCCAGGTAGTGCATACCGACAAACACTATCACGATTATTGCCGCCGCGGCGGCTATCTTTGTAATTGAACTTTTCATAATTGTTCTCCAAATATTATTTAGCACAGGATTGTTAATCCCGGAATGTTTCATTTCTACTTGAAAATCCTGTATCTCCTTTTGGTTTTGTACTTTCCATTTACTGAAATCGAACTTTAAGTTTTCTCGGCCGACAGCACGAGAAAGAAGTTCATCCAACGGTTTTTTGTTATTTTGTTTATTCATAATTCGATCTCGGTAAAGCCATTATTTTGCAAATGCCTTGCAATTTTTTTCCTTGATCTGACCAGTCGGTTATTAATCGCGGCTTTTGATAAACCTAAGACCGATGACATTTGCTCGTGCGACATATTGTTGTAATATCGCAAGATAATCAATTCTCTATCGGAAATAGACAATCTTCCGACAGCCCGCTTAACCGACTGATTTTCCTGCTCGTCAATGCCATCGTCCGCATATGGCAACAAATTCTCCGTGTTTATGCC
>JBARRE010000324.1:0-6828 GCA_049644065.1 Sedimentisphaerales bacterium
AGTGCGGATAAGAGGTTCGACAGATGGCTCTCCGATTTGCACAAGATCATCGACCGCGTTCCGCCAGTCTCCCTGCCCGAGTTTGCCGATCTGCTCATCAACCTTGTCCATTTCATCGGCACCAGCCGCAAACTCTCCGGCCATGAACACCAGTAAAACCACCCACCCAAAAAACAAACGTCGCTCTGCCGTCATTATCAATGCTCCTTTCACTCAGCTCATTCCGGGCCCGCTGCGGACCCAACCTAAACTTCACGATATCAGATAGGACGCCCGAACATTCCATACGGTTGACACATACGTAGAAATACGTATTTTGAGAGGGGAAAAGTTTATTACATTATATAATAATTACTAATAGCCGATATGAAATCAGAGCATTAAATGTGCGAGAGATTCTTCGACGGGCTATAACGCTGCAATGACGGTTAAATCCGCATCATATCGGACACACGGCTCTTTATAGATGTCGACGAAAAAAAATGACAGGTTTTCAAAAAAAGGGGGTCACAATGGCAGAAAAAATGGTCAGAACACTTCCCAGTGAATTGGCCGAAAGCCAGATTAGAGATACTTGCTCCACTGCTCTGAGAACTGCCTCACGGATCTGGCTGAAGGCCGGGGATATAATGAGTAGAGATGTCGCCGCTATCAGTCCGCAAAGCACTGTAGTTTCGGCCGTAAGGATAATGTCGAGTAACAAGATATCCTGTCTTATTGTTACAGACAATGGGCGTTTATCAGGAATTGTTACAGAGACGGACATCCTGAAAAAAGCCGTCGCCGGCGGAAATGATTTCCGCAAGATGATAGTCGAGCAGATTATGTCTTCCCCTGTCCGGAGTATTCCTCACGATCTTTCGGTCATGGAAACCAGCAAAATCATGGAAGCCGAGAACATCAGGCGACTTGTGGTTCTGGAGGAAGAACAGCCGGTTGGCATCATAACTCAAACCGACATGGTTCAGGCTCTGGCATCTTATTCCATCTCGCAGGAAGTGTCGGAAATAATGACGAGTGACGTGGCCGTTATAGCCAGTTCCGCGAGCGTGAAAGAGGCGGCCGACCTAATGGCTTCTAAAGACATATCCTGTCTGGTCGCTATGGAAAAGGATGCTGTCGTGGGTATCTTTACGGAACGAGACCTTCTTAAAAGAGTCGTTGCGATGAAACGCAATCCGGCTCAGACCAGGTTGAAAAAGGTGATGTCTTCTCCGGCGGTGACCGTCTCTTCCGATTGTTCGGTTCTAAGCGCCCTCAAATTGCTGGAAAGGATAGGAATTCGTCGGCTCATCGTTATGGATGATGAGGCTCTGCGCGGAGTGATAACTCAAACGGATATCCTGAAAGCCATCAAGACCAGACTGCAGGAAGAAGAAGAGAACTACTTCAGGCTTATGAGTGAGTCCAGCAATTGTATCTATACTATCGATCTGGGTCTCAATACAACCTACGTTAATCCTGCATTCATGAAACTGCTGGATGTGACCGACCCGGATGAGCTGATAAACAAGCCGTTTTTGCCGGAGCGGTTTTGGAATAATCCTCAGGAGCGAGAACAGCTTTTGGGCCGGTTAAAGAGCACAAGCATTGTGGTCAAGGAGCTGAATTTGAAAACCGCCAACGGCCGGAGACTGTTCGTGACTCTGTTTTCGACCTGCATCAAGAACTTCAAAGGCGAGATTTGCGGATGTCAGGGTGTCCTTTACGATGTCACTGCACAACAGGAGCTGGCAAGCCTCAGGGAAGTGCAGCAGCAATTACACAGTAGCGAGGACCTGCTGAGAGGAGTTCTTGAATCTACTGCCGACGGGATTCTGGTGATCGATGAAAAAGGCCGGGTGAGCCGCATGAACAAGCGATTTGCACAGCTTTGGGATATTCCCGAAGAGTTGGTTCAGCGGCCGGATAAAGAGAGATTGTTCGAACATATTAGCTCCAGGCTAAAGGATCCGCCGGCGTTTCTTGAGAAGCTGCGGGCTCCCGGTCTTATCCGTGAGCAGAGTCTCGACGTCCTGCACTTGAAGAAAGGCAAGGTTCTGGAAATACATTCTATGCCTTTGATCCGAGAAGGAACGGGTACGGTACAGATTTGGAGCTTCCGGGACATCACCGTGTGCAAGAAGGCGCAGAAGAATCTCGTGTGCACATAGAAACAGAGCAGGAAGTTTGCAGGAACATCTCTGATAAGCCAAGGCGCCATTAGACGGCAGTGTAACGGCGGTGTTTGTAAATGGTATCGAAAGCCAATTCCCTGCCCTCCACAGGATAGAATTCTTCTTGCACGGCTAAGATGCACGTGCAGCCTCTGAGAGCCGGAAAGACCATCTTTGATGTAATACTCCACATCATTTCGTCTGTTGTAGGGGCAACCCTATGTGGTTGCCCAGGGCAGGCACACGGGCCTGCCCCTACTAAAATTTAATATCTCAATCGCCTTGTACAGCGCAATGAAAGCAAACCAATAGCAACCAGCACCAGGCTTGCGGGTGCCGGGATTTGCATAGTTCCAATGTAGTCAACATCATAATAGCAAACGATATCGTCAGCCGGATTGGAAATAGGCTGCATGCCACTGTCCCATGCGAGAGGCCAGTCAGAGGTCGATGCCCAGAAATTCATGCGCAGCGTCAGCGGCTCATCCGGTATGACGAAGGAAGTTTCGTCTATAAGGATGTCGGGATAAAGGTTCTTTCCGCGGATTTGATCCGGATCCCAATACCACTGCACTGAATCGGCCGTCCAGAGGATCTTGAAGGTATTGAATTCAGTCAGGTCCAACGTTGGAACTACGGGATTTTCGCCCCAGTGATGAACCAAGTCGTAATACCCGCTTCCGGGAGCTCCGAAATCGTTCCAGGACGCCACAAAGACCCGATGACCAATGCTTTCGGGTGGATTGTTGACCTGGTTCGACAGGAATTCAAAGTCAACTTCATCCGACCAGACCGGACTGCCATACGGCATGGCTTTATCCGTATACCCAAAGACAGATGATACCAGGCCGCTCGATATAGGCGACCTGAGTCTCACGCGCACTTCTATACCAAAACCCGGGCCGCGCGAGAATGCGGTGTGCGTGTAGATTTCCTGGCCAAGGCAGGAATTGCCCGGGTCAGACGGATTGTATGTATGATGCTCGAACGTTGCTATGCCTCCGGAAACAGTGGGAGCGCCCCTGAACCAGGTTTGGCCGATAGGCCAGTTACGATCCTGATAGCCCCATATTGCCGGATCCAGACCGTTGCCGTCGAAATCATCCCAAAATGTCTCAGCGGCAAATAAGTACGATTCGCCTAACAAAAGAACGGCCATAATCGACATCAATAGTGTGGGGAACAATTTGAACTGTTTCATTTTTTGCCTCCTTTGCAATATGAACAGAAACTCCTTTTCCGCCATGAAAACACGACACGCCGAAAATGGCAAATTAACCATTCCCGCTTTCTTTAAGCTCAACTCGTCACCCCCCCCTAACGTCCGATAAGTTACAGCTAAAATTAGGTTCCGTCCAGAAAAAACCAGATTTTTTTTACTTTTTTTGAAATTTTATTGCCCAGTGAAGAGAGAAATCTGATCTGATCAGGTAACAGCCGGCAAGAACTAAGACAAAAACGGTTCTGAAATTGGGCGTTAACGTCTTCGGGCTTCGATGAACTTGACTATGTTGTAGACGACAGAATTGCATGGGACGGGGATGGCAAAGGTTTCGGCTAATCTGATGACGGCTCCGTTCAGAGCATCGATTTCGGTCGGTTTTTTAGCGACTATGTCCTGGAGAGTTGAGGATTTGTGCTCGGCCGTATCGGGTACGAGCTTGCCGTAGAAGACCTCAAGAAAATCCTTCGCCGATTCCCAGTGGGTTTCGTAGCCGGCCTTTGTCATTACGGCAAAGACTTCCCCGGCAATACTATCCATGATCGCTCGCGTAGATTCGTGCTCGGCCAATTTGCCATAGGGGACATCGAGAATCGCGCCGAGCGGATTCAGGGCACAATTGTAGAGCATTTTGGCCCAGATATCTTTACCGATCCGGCCCGCAGTTTCGCAGGGAATGCCTCCTTTGTTTATCGCCTCAGCCAGATCCTGAACGGCCGACAAGACGGCGTCGAACAGACTGCCGATATGAATCGAGTCGGCGTGGACCGTTATTTCGACTTCGTTGGGTCTGTGTCGCTGGAATCCCGTAATAACACGTGCCGTGTAGATGGTTTGCCTGTCGAAAAAGGATGTGAATGCCTCTGCATTGCCCCATCCATTCTGGAACAGCACGATCTTCGTACTCTCACTGAATATGGATTTATGTTCACAGAGGTCTTTCGCGGCTTCGAATGAATCGAAAGATTTGGTGCATACAAGAATATAGTCGCAGGCTTGATTGCCAAACTCATCCAGCGATAAGTAGCTGCCGAATTCCGAAGGCCCGGCGTGATATTCCCCGAAAATCCCCGTTCGGACCAGGCCGTCTTTCCGCAGAGAGCGGACCGTGTTTTCTCGTGCAATAATATCGACCCGGGAGCCGGATTTCAGCAGACAGCTTGCCAGCCCGAGTCCTACCGCACCGCCGCCATATACTAATGCTCTCATGTTCGCAGCCGCTCTTAAAGTGAATCCGAATCGTTCTAAACCTGCGAACATTATATACGGTCGGGGTGGCTATTGCTATTCTGTTTGCTCCAACTCGCCGCTGTGAGGTTTTTCCGTGCCGGATGGGGAGCTAATCGGCATCGATTTCAAATGAAAATATGCATAAAAACGCCTGCGGAAGAAGGGCGAAGCAAATGCCAGTATCATGAACGGCAGATTCAACATGTAGATACAGATCGCCAAGATCAAGCCCGCGACCAATACTTCAGATATGTGCTCAATGAGCTCTTCGACGGATGGGCCCACGGAAATCAGAAAATATGTGATCATCCCCACAAGTGAAATGACCATCGTCCACAATGCCAGCCACAGCATAAATCGAAATGGGCCGTACCGCTTCCGGCAACGCCAACCTGTCAAAACAAAGACGAGCAGCATAGTAACAATTCCCAATGCCTGGATTACAAAAACCTGGAAAGCCGCTTGAGATGACCAGGCTTGATACGACACTACCGAAACGATGGTAGCTGCGATCAGCACAACCAGCGCCAGCAGGAGGCTGACAAATCGGTTCCGGTTGCCAAGTTTATATGCCAGAAGCCACAGCACAGCCATGCCGATAGCAAGAGCATCGATCAGCACCCTAAAAACCTCCAGGACATCGGACGGCGCTCCAAGGGTTGGCTGGAACCGGGACCACAACATACGTATAAGAAAAATCGGAATGAAGATAAGCAAAACACGGGGATCGCGATTGTCCCTGACCAGCAGGATCACAAGCGCCAGAACAATCCATAATCCCAGGGCGGGCATGCTGAAATACCACTTCCAGGGATAAATCGTCGCCGTGCCTTCTTTGATACCCAGACCGGCTATATCCTCAGAAGAATCGATAGCCGGGACAATCCGCAATTGGCCCCAGACGCCCGGAGGTACTCGCCACGAGTACGAGCAAGAGCCGCCTCAGCCAAATTGGAACTTGCCGGAGGCGATTTCTTTATCGCCCTTATATATTGTGAAAGAGGGAGGATAACTTCTGTCGTTTCGATACCACTCTCCGGCGGCCCCAATTAACCGATAATCCATCGTCAGCAATTGACCCTTACGCTGTACTTTGATGCGTTGCTCGAGCGGCCCACCCGCTTTGAGAATGGCCGGCTCGCCGGGTTCCACTTGTATCGGATCCAGCCGTGTAGTATCCCCATACGGATATTGTGTAAAACCGCCTTCGAGGTGAAGTTCCGAAATCTGGTATGTGCCGGGCTCAAGCATAATGCTCTTGCCGGGCTTCTCAAAAGTTTGCTTTTCGCTGCCGCTCTGCAAAATCAGTTGCTCGATATTCTCGCCTTCGATTTTCAGCTCATACATTATGGGCTGTTCGGATTGCGAATCCGACTGGTTGCCGAGTGCTGCACTACTTGTAATGATCACGGCACAGAGAAAAAGCCGCCCTGCAAATCCGCGTAAACGCCGTTTCTTTTCCATATTGATATCCTCGCTAATCAAATTGTCCCTGCATATTCAATATATCGGAAGTTAATATTAAGCAGGGCGACTGAATGAGTAAAGAAAAAAGTTGAAGAAACAAACAGTCGGGCTTAAACTGGTTGCCGCATAGAGCTTAGGGGGGGTGTATTGATAATGCCGTGATTTGGAAAAATTGGGCAGGTTATAGGGAACAAAATGAAAAAGCTGATATGTCCGAAATGTAAGAAGGTTCATCTTCATTCAATCGACGATAAATGTCCCGGCTGCGGAGGAACGGACTACAAGGATTTCAGTAACAGCGATGAGTACCTTCGCAAAGAGGTTGAGGTCGTTCTTGAGGAAAGACGGAAACTTGGCCTGGACGGCCTTGTTCATGGCCTTAACAATATCGTTATCAATACCGAGCCGGACAGGCAAAAAGCTGCCGTCAAAGAGTTTCTAAGATTCACCGGCCTGAATGTCGCCGAGGCATTCGAGGATTCCGACTTTCGCACAGTTGTTCTCAAGACACAAGGCTCCGCCGATTTTCTCATCAGGTCGCGCAAGAAAGAAAATCCTTTCCTGGAACTGAACCGGTTTCCCAAATCGGGTCATGTTCCGAACACACGGCTGGAAGCGTTTGTGTTCGAGACGACAAATATCGAACGATACGTCTCGATCCAGAAGCAAAGAGGCATTGAGTTTCTCACAAAGGATATTATCGATATGGACAATTTCTCTTTCATACAGACTGTTCCATCCGCATATACGGGC
>JBARRE010000325.1:0-2611 GCA_049644065.1 Sedimentisphaerales bacterium
TATTCGCCCGGCCCAGCCATAATCGTTTCTCCCAGAAAAAGGTTTTTGGTCTTAGTTTTTCTGGAAGATATATCGACTAAAATAACTTCATATCATTAAAATATCCCGGTATTTATGCTACAGTCTCGAGAAAGATATCATTTCCCTGGAAGCTCTTTCCGACTGGCGAACGGCGAAGAATAAATATCAGCGTCGTGCCGTGCCGGTTTCTATGCTTAAGCTTTTGAAATCAACAAACGATTATGCCCCTTTATTTACTTTCATAGAACCGCAGATGCCGGATTCGGAACGCGTTGTCCATCAGGGATTAGGCTGGTTTTTGCGGGAAGCATGGAAGCTCAAGAGGATAGAAACAGAAGCATTTTTACTGAAATGGAAAAACGACGGTGCCCGGCTAATCTATCAGTACGCCACGGAGAAGATGACAGCCGAAGAGAAGAAACGGTTTAAAAGAGTAAAACAGAAATAACAAGAGCCTTGAGGATGTATAATGAAGCAATTATACGTAACCAACAGGGACCAATGGCGCGACTGGCTTTCTAATAATCATGCCGCCGAAGCCGGTATATGGCTCATTTTCTATAAGAAAGAGACGTTCAAACCGACGATTGCGTATGAAGCTGCCGTTGAAGAGGCAATATGTTTCGGGTGGATTGACAGTATCATCAAGAAAATCGATGCCGCGAGGTATGCACGGAAGTTCACGCCGCGATCGGAAAAAAGCAAATGGTCGCCGCTTAACAAGAAGCGAGCCAATAAAATGATCAAGCAGGGGCGAATGACCGAGGTCGGGCTGGCGAAAATTAAGACGGCGAAGAAAACGGGCCTTTGGGACAAAGATGCCCGGCCCCGAATACCACTTGATATCCCACCGGAGTTCGCCAAGGCGTTGTCTCATAACAAAAAGGCAAAAGAGAATTTCGATAAGCTTGCACCATCCTATCGCAAGCACTATATTGGCTGGATTACCGTAGCAAAAAGGCCGGAAACAAAAAAGCGGAGAATCGAAGAATCAATCGCCCTGTTGGAGAAGGGCAAAAGACTAGGGTTGAAATAGTCAGTCAGCAGTTGGCTGATTATCAAATTAAGTTCAATATACTGCAAATTAATCTTTCGGATTTGCGACTCGTCCAATGAATAAAATGCTGCCCGAATGGTTGTCGCGGATCAGAAACAAAAATGGATGGTCCGCGCGAAAAACCGGTATAGGAGCCGGGCCTATCGAAGTCAGCCTCATCACTACTCCTGTTGCCGCTGCCGCTTCTGTGCCTTCCTCATTGACTTCAACATAGGCCTTGTGGATGACCGCCGAGATGAAGAGATCTCTTTTGCCGTTTATCCCGGAAAAATCTGCGTTCGGCGAAAAAGCATCTTTCATTCCCATTGAATTAAGCACGGAAGCCAGACTAAACTGGCTTGTCATCTTGAACTTCGGCACAAAAACCACGACTTCGCGTTTGTGGATTTTGGCCAGCCATTGCGTAAGATTCTCCGGCACAAGTGTTTTCTCAAATTCGTCCAGAGCGTCAAATTTCTTCGGAAGCAGAATAACCATCGAAAGCTCATCATCCACATAGGGTAGTTCAAGAGCCTGGAAGGTATCGGTTTCCATATAGCCGAACTCTGCTTTCTGGTTCATTGTTGCAACGTCAATCTTTTGGCCGTCGACAAGAGTAAAAGATGCGTCCTTAGTCCTGTTTTCTTTAAATTGTCTCGCCCAGTTGCCCTTAAAATAAATGGCATTTGTCAGAACCAGCCTGGTCATCGAATCCAGAACGCCTTCACTGATAAGATTTTTGATCTTGCCATCGGTCTTTTTTTCCACCCAGGCATTGATAGTTTTGCGTGCTGCTTCAGCGGCTGTTACAAAATCTACTTCGTTGAGCCGTCCATCATAGCTGGTTTCAATAAGCTTCAGAAATTCCTGAAGAAATCCATAATTCTTCTGACCCCAAAGTGCATTGGCTACTTTTAATGCGTAGCCTCCTTTTTGGCCTCTGTTGTTCAGGTCTTTTATGATATTTCCAAATGACGAAGCGAATTGCTGTCTGTCCAGCAAGGGCTTAGATGATGAGTCCGTTCTTCGATTCGCAGAAACAGGAAAATGCATCACTCCGGCCATTTGCGATTCTGTTTCATTACGTGCTCCGGCATGAGCCATTGCCAAGGCGGTTGAAATACTATAGGGTGAGAAAAACAGGTTCCCTTTCGAGCTTTGTAATTTTGCGAAAAGCTCCAGAGCAAACTTGTTATTTCCTTCTACGATGATTTTTTTGTTCATATTTTCTTTCGCCTTCGGATTATCTATCGCTAATGAGTTAGCCGAAACCATTATGGCCGCCAATAAGACTAATATTCGTTTAATAGCTTTCATATCTATTATCCTCGGAAAATCTACTAAAAAGTGTTGTAAATAACGACTAACTGCCCTGTTTTTGGGCAAAACTATGTTTTTTGCGTATTGCATTTTTTCAATTGTTGACAAAGAAAAGGTTTTATTGTATTATAACTTATTAGATATAAGCTGTAAAAAGGGCCTGGTTCAATCCTGGGTAACAATTGGAGTGTACTGATCTAATGGAGATTGAGGATTCCTCCCGATCAAGAGAGT
>JBARRE010000326.1:0-2219 GCA_049644065.1 Sedimentisphaerales bacterium
AACTGATAAGAGACAGCATTGGTAAAATACCAGCCTGTAAGATCAATATCTGCTGCCGTCGTGTTGTGGAGTTCGATAAACTCTACCAGTTCGGTTTTGACATCGGGATCGTAGTGAATCTCGTTAATAACAACGCCGGAGGCCGTTTCGGGCGAGTTCTCAGCCGTCAGGATTAGCACATTCATAGCCAGTCGGAGGCCCCTGCTTAAATCGCCCGCCTGACAGCTACCTTCTATAGAGCCAATCAATGATATGGTTGCAAAAAGGGCTATTAACGAGATTCTTGCATATCTGAGCATCTTATGAACCCTTCCTCAACGGTAGTTTGAGATACTAACTATAATCTTTTTTATCTTTAAGCTATGTTTATTTTAGCATATAAGGGGTAACCGAGTCAATGCCTTTCAGTCGAGATTGGGAAATGCAGTGCCACTTTTGGCTCTTGGGGATGACTCAGCTAATTCTCGAAGTGAATAAGGGAGAGATTTACATGGCTATGTGCTGATAAGGCAAAATAATTCTCGGATAAGTTCATGCTTGATTTGCTGCGCGGGGCATTGTATTATCGATTGGCCTGTTCGATGAAAGTGACTTCTGCAAGGATCAGAGCAGAAACTACCTAAGGCATCAACACTCCAGAACGGGCGGTTTGAGAAAACCTTTGAAACACTATGATAAGGAGTCAGATTATGAGTGATTTAATCAATCGAAGAGAATTCCTCGGAGCAAGTGCAGCAGGAGCGGGAGCCGTTATGCTGGGCACGCAATTAGCTAATCAGTCCGCAGCGGCCGGTGAGGCTGGAGAATGGCCGCCCAGGCTACCCGCCGTGAAAATCTACAAGGTGTACATTGGCAGGACCGGCGGGATTTACCTCTCAAGGCCCACGGATGAGATTGCCAAATTTGATAAATACCTTGCCGGCGTGGAGCGCAAACTGGGCGACGTCAAGTTCACCGGCGGCGAGTTAGTTCCCCCGACCGAGGTGGAAAAGGTCTTGCCCAAACTGGCCGAGGCGGATGGCGTTCTGATATTCCATCTATCCGGCCACGGGGGCGGCGCGCCAAAAGCCGCGATGGACCGAATCATCGACGTCGGGCTGCCCACTGCTGTATTCTCCCAGCCATTCAGCGGGCACGGCTGGATGTATTTTCCCCAGTGGCAGAAAGACGGCAAAAAAGTAATACTATTGCCGACCAGCGACTGGGGCGAGATCGACCGAACCGTCGGATTAATGCGGGTCGCGCCGCACCTGCGGAAAACACGCATCATCGTTGTCAATGCGCCGCTCGGAACTGCTGCCGCCTGCTCCGCTGAGCAGGTCAAAGAACGTCTCGGTTGCGAGGTCATCACGGTGACGATCGAGGATACGGTCAAGGCCCATGAGGCAATCGACATCAAGGCCGCCGAGGCCGAAGCTGAAGAATACTGGATCAGCAAAGCAAAGAAAATCGTCGAACCCTCAAGGAAGGAAATCATCAACTCGGCACGCTTCTACCTGGCAATGAAGGATATGATGATTAAGAAAGGGGCGCATGCTATCACGAGTTCGGGTTGCATGGGCCGGCCGGCCAAGGGCTGCCTGACGTTCAGCAAGCTCTGCGATCTCGGACTGGTCGGAGCCTGCGAAGGGGATATGGACTCGACCCTGACAATGCTGATGTTCAATTATGCGTATGGTATCCCGGGCTTTATCACCGACCCGGTCTTCGATACATCCGAGGATGCTCTGATACACTTCCACTGTACCTCGGCAACGAAAATGGACGGTCCCGCCGGCCGGCGTCTGCCCTTTAGCATCCGGACACAGAGTGACAGCGAACGAGGCGTTTCGCTCGACGTGGAGAACCGAATCGGGCAGGATGTTACATGCGCCAAGTTCATCAACCTCGATACGATGCTCATCTCCACGGGAAATATCTATAAAATCACTCACGATGAGTTAGGCTGCCGAACGCAGTTCTGGACCAAGGTCGCCGATGCCCGCAAGATGTATCATAACTGGGGCGCAGGCATCCTCAAGGGTGGCACAATGGCGCTGCTGCATCGTGCGGTCTTCTACGGCGACCACATGGAAGACATGAAGGAACTTGGCGTCCTGATGGGATTCAACGTCGTCGAAGAAGGCTAACGTTACGGCAAGGAACTATGAAGCCGAAGATTCTGCTCGTGAATCCGCCGATCTATGACTTCGCGGCGTACGATTTCTGGCTCAAGCCCT
>JBARRE010000327.1:0-1731 GCA_049644065.1 Sedimentisphaerales bacterium
ATTATGCTGTGACCTATAAGTATCGCCTGCGTTGGAACGACGTGGTTTACGAGCCGGGCGAGTTGAAAGCCGTCGCTTATAAGGACGGCAAAAAGATTGGCCAGATGGTGATGTGCACGGCTGGTAAACCGGCAAAGATCCGCCTTACGCCGGATCGGGGATACCTGGCTGCTACGGGCGAAGACCTCTGCTACATTCTTGTCGAAGCCCTGGATGACAAGGGGACACTTTGCCCGCTGGCAGATAGTTCTGTTCGTTTCAAAGTCGAAGGCCCTGCCGAGATCGCAGGCGTCGGCAACGGCAATCCCCTTTCCCTCGAACCTTTCCAATCGGACAACCGGAAGCTGTTTTACGGCAAAGCAATGCTGATATTGCGAACCATAGACAGGCAAGCCGGAAGGGTGCGTATTACGGCAGAAAGTGAAGGTTTTGCCCCGGCGGAAATTACCGTGCAGTGCCGATAGTCGTTGGAGTCCCGGCGAATTGGCTCCATTAAAAAGTTGATAGTTCGGCAATACTTCTTGCATACGGCAATTAGGCCGGTATGATAAGATTCGAACCGGTTGACGAACAACGGGAATTGGTCGATCCACGGTGGTCACCAACTTTGATATTTTGACAGAAAGGAGAAATCAGATGAGACGTTCAGTTTTTGTTATAGCGCTAATTTGTATTGTGGCGCTGAGTTTCACTACTACAAGCAATGCGGCTGAGAAGCCGGCCCAGATCAGGGTTCTGCTGATTACCGGCGACGATGTCGATGTTCACCCCTGGCGCGAAATTTCCGAGACCACGCGGGAAATACTGGTCAAGACGGAGAAGTTCGACGTCAAAGTGTGCGAGGATCCGCATATACTCGAATCGGAGACCGCGCTGAAGGCCTACGATGTGATCGTATTTACGATTTTCAGCCGGCGTATAGCCATGCTTCCGGGGCAGGCCCAGGAGAACCTGCTTAACTTTGTCAAGGGCGGCAAAGGTTTCTTCGTCCAGCACCTGGCAAGCGCTTCGTTCGGCAAATGGGAGGAATTCGGCAAGCTCTGCGGCCGCAAATGGGTAATGCGTACCTCGGGTCACGGCCCGCGAGCTGTCTTTAAAGCCAATGTGGTCGCCAAGGAACATCCCATAACCGCGGGGCTTGAGGACTTTGATGTCGATGACGAACTATACGCAAAGCTGCAGGGCACCGGCACGATCAACGTACTGGTGCAGGCCGACTCCGACTGGAGCAAGAAGACCGAGCCGCTGGTTTTCACATTGAGCTACGGCAAGGGTCGAACCGTTCACAACGCCTTCGGTCACGACCGAAAAGCCCTGATGACTCCCAACGTGCAGAAGATTATCGCTCGCGGCGTGGAGTGGGCGGCCGCCGGAAAAGTTAAATAATAAATATCATGCTGTTTTGCATATAAACCGCCGGGCGAACCGACAGGATGGGCGACTGTGTCGAGGGTGTCCCGGTGTCGTGGCCATCCTGGCCGCGCTGTATCGAGGGCGTCCCGCCCTCGAATCGCGGGCTGGAAGCCCGCGACACGATGCGCCCATGCGGGGTGGTTCACATCGTATTATTCAGCATGGGCAAACAAGCTGCCCATCTTAAAAACTACGACCTGCATATTAAGGAAAGGAGTTTCTCATGAGCCACAGAAAAATTCACTGCCTGATTGTTTTGCTGATTGTCTCGTCGAGCATCAGCTTTGCAAGGGAGCGGCAGCAGGACGAATGGGTATC
>JBARRE010000328.1:0-3783 GCA_049644065.1 Sedimentisphaerales bacterium
CTTTTTCACCTGTTTTTTTCATTATTCTGCCTTCTGCCCCTTCGAAAATTGGCTTTGTTTTTTCAAATAGCTATCTCGGAAAACCACTGGATTTACCATTTTCAAATAATCAATAGTCAATAATCATTTACTTAGGCCACGGATTAACGCAGAATAACGCAGAATAAAATAATCAATAATAAATAACAAAGTCTCCTGTATTATGTCTTCTGTATCCTGAATTCTGTATCCTAATTGTTATCTATTATACGAATATTAACACAAAAGGTCGACCAAATTTCATAAAAATCTCCGTGACACGCCGCTCACTGCGTGTGCGGTTTAATCGGGGGACCTTTAATTCTCTTCTGTCAACATAAAATGAATGTCTCCTATTATCCAAATATTCGGCAGAAAAAGTGTAACGAATGTCGGAGGACATGGACTTTTATATAAAGAATTGCGAAAGATATGAATAATTTCAGTCATATGGAATTTATGAGTTCTTGTAATGAAACTCCTTAAAAGAGATGCGGCAATGGAGGCTGAATTTGGCGTTCTCGAAGTTCTGAAAATAGCCGAAAGGCTTGAGCATAACGGCAGGCAGTTCTATACGAAAATGGCAAAGCTGTTTATTGAAGCACGCTGTAAGGATCTGTGCGAGGACCTGGCAGATTGGAGGGCCGGCCGGGAACTCACACTTATGAAGCAAAGAAAGCAGTTCCATGAACAAAAAGCCGGGTTCATGCCGAATAACGCCTCTGACTACTTTCGGACCCATCCTGATGTCATAGCCGATCTATCCGTCTTTGCCGACAAATTTTATCCCCCTCATACCCTCACCGGCCACGAGTCTCTATCCGAAATTGTCAAAGACGCCGTTACCAGAACAAGGGAGGCTGTCATCTTTTATCGCGGCCTGAAGGATTTCGCTCGAAATCAGGAAACCCGGGCTTTGATCAACCAGTTCATCGAAGAAGAGATACGCTATATATGCACTCTTGGTTTTAAGGAATAACATCAATATTTAGCTCGGAAGGTACGCCTCAACGCGTATAATATTAACCAGCAACCTTTAGCGGCCGATAAAAGAAGGATTTAATGTGGCGAGTTTTACGGCAGAAAATGAATTTCTGGAAGAAAATGTTACCAGATACCTTAAATTCTCTCAGGAACCTCGGTGTAAACGAATATTTCACATTATCTACATATTCGGCAAAAAAAAGTGTAACGAATGGAGGAAGACATGGACTTCTATATAAAGAATCATGAATGATACGAATAATTTCAATTGTGGCCGGGCAGAGAGCTTTTCTGCGATCATAACCAAGGCCCAGCAGGGAGATCGCACGAGTATGGGGCAGTTGGCCGAGGTTGCGGAGCCTCGGCTGCTAACCTATATCTTCAGACTGACCTTGAGCTATGACCTAAGCGAAGAGCTGTGTCAAAAGACTTTGGTGAAAATGGTGCAATCTCTTAAAACGCTTAAAAACGTTGATAAATTTTGGTATTGGTTGTTGAGGCACGCCATGGGTGAAGTCCAGCATTACTATCGGGATCAAAAACGCAGGCATGAAGTAGAAATCGAGGCCCTGAACCGGGAGTATTTCAAACAATATGTCGCTCGAAACCATCACGACGGCCTCGATCAGTCGGCACGTGTCGAATTGTCCGAGATCATTTATGACGCCGTTGCTCATTTGAAGTTTACCTATCGCAGTATCCTGGTCCTGCGCTGTTACGAGGAACTGTCCTTTGCTGAAATTGCGCAGCTTATGAACTGCAAGGAATTCGGGGCAAGGGTCTTGTTTTACCGGGCAAAGCACGCCCTAAGACAACATCTGTCCCGGCATGGCTTTGGAAAGGAGTTGCTCCTGACAGGGCTCGGCCTCTTTGGAATCCTGACCCTATCGACCAAAGCGACCTCAACTGCCTGTTCTGTCAATACTGCATCCCTGAATGTTGGCCTCGCTGCGACGCTGGCCGGATCGCTGTATACAAAAATAGGCATTGCCATTATTACCTCAATCAGCGCGATCCTGGCCGGCATTACTTTCAGACATGTGATTGTGTCAGTCATAGTAATTGCGGTGATATTAGTGGGACTTGTCATTGCCGGCCTGTATTCCTGTCTTGACTGAATAAATTAAGGGAGAATCAAAATGTGCAAGATAACAATGAAATACGGGATAATACTGATAACGTGTCTATCATTACAGTCTTTGGCTTTATCTGTAGAATTTGCCGGAGGCACGGGTGAGCCGAACGATCCGTATCAAATCGCCACGGCAGAGCAGCTCGTTTCGATTGGCTCAGATTATACGTTACTGCACAAGCACTACATCCTGATCGAGGATATTGACCTGGATCCCAACTTGCCCAATGGAAGTGTATTCACTAACGCCCTGATCGGTCAGGACGGTTCCGATGACATTAATGTACATGAAGGTTATTCATTCAGCGGTTTTTTTGATGGGAAGGGTCATACGATTTCCAATTTACACATCAATGTACCGTATGGATTTAGCGCCGGTTTGTTCGGGAAACTAAGCGGCCTGGTTAAGGACCTGCACCTTAGCAATGTGGTCGTGAGCGGAACACCCTGCGGAGCGATAGCGGGGCTGTTAAATCCCGGGGGGACAATTCATGGCTGCTCAGTGACCGGGCAGGTATCAGGGTTCTGGAAAGTCGGTGGTTTGGCTGGTTCCAATTGGTATGGTAGTCTTGTAGAATGTGATGCCCAAGTGCAAGCGGCCGGTTATGACGACATCGGTGGAATGGTCGGCGGCGGTCCGGGCGGCTATCTGATACGTTGTGAAACCCAGGCTGACATCAGCGGCCAACAGAACGTTGGTGGGCTCGTAGGTAGTGGTGGTGAAGGTCATATTATTGAGTGCCGTGCTACCGGTAGAGTCACAGGAACAAGCAGTGTAGGCGGTTTGGTTGGGTACGCTAATAGAACCATAATCTGGAGGTCTTCGGCAAATTGTGAAGTGACCGCCCATGAAAGCGCAGGCGGATTAGTAGGGAATGCTACTGAGTATGCGGTCCTTTCGCTCATGAATTGTTATGCCCGGGGATCGATTTCCCGTTCAATCACAGGCGGTCTGATTGGCGAAGGTAGCCACAATCAAGTTATCAACTGCTACGCAGCCTGTGAGCTCATTGGCCCGGAATTCGGAAGCAGAAACGGAGGACCGGTTATAGGTGGACTGTTTGGAGACACAAGAATATCAGAATCGAGACCTATAACAGTAGCCTGTTTCTGGGATGCAGAGTTCTCGGGAATAGCTGTAAGTTCCGGTTCGGACCCGCTGGAACTCGGGACGGGCCTTACTACGGAACAGATGAGGAACGAAGACGTGTTTCGCAGTGCCGGCTGGGACTTCAGCCATACATGGATGATATCCGAAGGTGATTATCCCAGACTTCAATGGGAAATCGAAGACGGCAATGATCTATAGCGATGACTTTCGCAGTATAATACAGCGAAGTAATAAGCAGCAATTGACACGATTCATGGTACCATGCGTGCTACGAGTCGACTTAAAACTGCTTTTCCGGCTGGTTTTAAATATAGATTGTTAACTTTACGGCGACTTGCTGGCCTGGGTTGTTCCGCCGTAGGCGCCTATGTTTATTACTGAGCCGTTCGGGCTGGGCTCCAATCCGATTGCACTACCCGGATCGCCTGCATCGACACAGCTACTGGTAACATCATCTGAAATCCATGTTTCGCTATCGAGGTCCCATCGGCCTGCCTGGGATTTGAGATGATAATCACCGTTAGCGGAATCAGCAAAG
>JBARRE010000329.1:0-6448 GCA_049644065.1 Sedimentisphaerales bacterium
ACGGGGGTGTCCTTTCCCAAAACTTCAACAATCTCTTCTGCTCGGGAAACCCGCAAATCGTTCCAGTCAACAAAATAGCCGGCGAGTTTCCTGATAATAGAATCTGTCTTTTTTTCGCTCATTTCGGCGCTTATGACAGCGTGGATTATCGCGTCTATTACTTTCTCGTGGCTGACCTTTTGCACTTTCGGATATTTGCGACTCAATGATCGATATAGCTTTTGTATTTGTTTGGAATAATCTTTACTGTTCTTCATACCAACCTCTGCCGGAATGATCACCTTAATGTTTAATTGCTTAAATGCGTATATGCGCTGACTTATTCACTCATCAACTCATCTTCTGAGTCCAAATCCTTATCCTTAAACTCTTTAGCAGCCTGATCGATCAGATTCAAAATTTCCAGTGTTTTTTTGAATTTCTCATCTTTGTAAAAATGCAAAACAGGGCAGAATTTGCTCTGTACTTGACTTGCTAAAATAGATTGTATCCGGCTTTTTGCATGTGTTATTGCCGTGAAAGTCTTGTTTTGGCCAGCTTCGTTACTGCCAAAAAAACTGAGATATACGTCGGCATTACGCAAATCGGCTGCCATATCAACTCTCGTAACGCTTACAAATCCATCAATGCGCGGGTCATTAAGATGGTGGGCAATAGCATTGCTGACTGCCTCTTTTACAATGCGAGCCACTTTTTCCTGCCTTCGAGTTGCCATCCGAACACTTACTGTTTATTCTCAGCTATTGACAATTATTTCGGAACTCAAATTCCCGCATCCTGCATTAATAGCCAATTGTCAATATATATTGTTAATCTAAAGGGTTCTTGCTACTTTCACGATCTCATAGAACTCAAGCACATCATCGACTTTTATATCATCGAATCCTGCTATTTTGATGCCGCACTCCAGGCCTGCTCTGACTTCACGAGCATCATCCTTGAAGTGCTTGAGCGATTCTATACTCAGGTTGTCTTTAAGCACAATATTATCACGTATAAGTCTTATCTTGGCGTTCTTGATTGCGTTTCCGCTGCTGACAAAGCAGCCGGCCACCGTACCTATCCGTGAAATCTTAAACGTAGTTCTTACGGTAACGCGACCGAGTGAGTTCTCGACCTCTTCCGGCTCAAGCAAACCGACCATTGATTTTTGCAAATCTTCGGTTATACGGTATATGACATTGTAGAGTCTTATTTCAACGCCATTGGCTTCTGCAATTTTGGCTGCGTGTTCGTCGCTTACAACATTAAAGCCGATAATAATGGCATTCGACGCTTCTGCAAGCACAACATCGCCCTCGGTAATTCCGCCGGGAGCGGCATGCAAAATATTAATTTTTACTTCTTCGACGCTGAGATCAGATAAATATTTCTTTAAGACATCGACCGATCCCTGGACATCCGCCCGAATGATAAGATTTAATGATTCTGTTTTACCTGCCTCTATTTGACTGAATAAATTATCCAGAGTAACCTGCGTCCGCTCTGCCAGCGAATGTTCTCTGTAGTTTACCTGGTTTTCCTCCGCGGCGTCCTTGGCTTTGTTGATATCATCCAGGCAGTAAAATCTGTCGCCTGCCTGGGGAACATCGCTTAGGCCGGTTATCTCCACCGGCATAGAACTTGTGGCGGCCTTGATGCTTTTACCGTAGCTGTTTTTCAACATCTTTACTCTGCCATATACACTGCCGGCCAGTACGACATCGCCCTTTTTCAGTTGGCCTTCCTTGATTAACAGAGTCGCCACCGGGCCGCGCTGTGCTGACATCTTCGCCTCGATAACCCACCCTGTTGCGGGAATTGTATTATCAGCCTGGAACTCACGTAATTCAGCTACATAGTCGAGAGATTCTAGCAGATCATCGATGCCCTCGCCGGTAGCTGCGCTGGTTTTGACCACTTCGGTCTCGCCTCCCCATTCAGATGGCGCCAACTCCTGCTCAGCTAACTGAGAGTAAATACGATTTATATCGCAACCGGGCAAATCTATTTTATTCAATGCCACAATAATCGGCACATTTGCAGCTTTGCTGTGGGCAATTGCCTCGATAGTTTGGGGCATCACCCCATCGTCGGCGGCAAGCACCAGCACCACAACATCCGTCATATTGGCGCCTCGGGCACGCATAGCCGTGAAAGCCTTATGACCCGGAGTATCGAGAAATGTCACTTTCTTTTTGTCCCACGTAACTTCAGATGCTCCGATGTGCTGGGTAATGCCTCCCGCCTCGCCGGATGCTATATGAGTCGACCGGATTTTATCCAGAAGGCTCGTCTTGCCGTGGTCAACATGTCCGAGCATTGCAGCAACTACCGCCCGCTTCTGGAGGTTCTTTCCCTGACGCTGCTCAAATTCTTCTCGTATCTTCTCTTCCAGCGTACTTTTATGTTCTACCACCAGTTCAGTTTCGAACTCAAGAGCAACCAACTCGGCAACCTCATTACTAATGACCTGATTGGCCGTTGCCATTACACCCTGCTGCATGAGTTTGAGGATGATGTCCGTTGATTTAATCGATAGAGCAGCGGATAAATCCTTTACTGTAATCGGCTCGCTGATAACGGCTTTTTTCGGCCTGACAGTCGTAGTGATATTCTGCTTGAACTTGGTAGCAATTTTACGCATCGGCCTCGATCGAAGGCCCTCGCCGCCGGCCGCATCAAGTCGGGCTCGCCTTTCTTCAATATCTATTTGCCGCCATTTGCTGTCAGGCTTTGCCCTCCTCACGGTTTCCGAGTCACTCTCGTCTCGCCTTCGTCCATGCGTTCTTTCTTTATGCCGCTTTGATTGTTTCTTGTCTTTGGTCGCAGTTTGAGCTGACTCTCCCTGTTTCTTTTGGGTATACATCAAAGGTTCGGTTACAGGTGCATCGTACCTGACTCTTGGTTTCGGTCTTGATCTTCGTACCGGCTCGGGCGCTTCGACTCGAACTACGCGCGGCCCGCTCAATCGAGCAGGCTCAGGCTTTTCCAAAATCGGCCCGGCAGGCACAATCGGCTCAGGTTCTGGTTCTGGCTCAGGCTTCGGTACTTCGATTATCTGTTCTTCCGGAATTGGGGGTTCTTCGGTAATTACCGCAGTACCCGATTGCACGTCAACATCGCCGGTTGTTGCCGGCTCTTCACTTTGACTGGCTTCTGCTACAGTAGTCGCCTTGGTCCGCTTGGCAGCCGGCTTTGCCTCCTTGTCTTTTTCATCTGTTTTTTCTTCCTCCACCGGTTCCTTCTTCGCCTGCTTTTTCTTCTTAATCCGGACCTTTTTCAGATCTACCTTATCAGTGGTCTCGACCGTTGTAACGTTGTCTCCTTCGCTGAACCATTCCCGGATAGTCGCCGCCAGCCCAACCGAAATCACCGACATGTGGTTCTTTATGTCCAGACCTTCATCCTGACATTTCTTTACAATAGCAGAGCTTTTTACTCCAAGCTCTTTGGCTAAAATGTAAACTCTTGTAGCAGCCAAAAAAATCTCCAATCTCATTCGTGTTTATGACGTCATATCCCGAATGAGATATAATAATTATTCGTTATCTTTTGTCTTAGTTTGCTGGGCCAGTTCCTTTTCCGCCTCGTTTTGTTTCGACTCGGCTACAAGGCGTTCGACTTCTTTAACTGATGCCGCAACCAGATTGCCGGCGATGTCCGAGTCTATCTTCAGCTCGTTAACCAATGGTTCTACCCCTACATCCTCCAGATCCGAGACTGATATGACGCCCAGCGCTATCAGCTTGTCCACTATTGCCTCATCAACACCTTCAACCGCCTTTATGCAGTTCGCCAATTGTTCAATACCTCGATTGTATTCCTCAGGTGTAAGTATATCGATATCCCAGCCGGTCAATCTGGCGGCTAATCGAACATTTTGCCCGTGCTTGCCGATGGCCAGGCTGAGCTGCTCTTCGTCCACAACAACGGTTGCCCGTCCTAATTCAAAACACAAGGCGATTTCACTGACTTTAGCCGGCATCAACGCATTTGAAACAAGCACCTGGGACGACTCATTCCAGCGGACAATATCTATTTTTTCTCCGCCGAGCTCCTCAACTATGTTCTTTATCCTGCTGCCCCGAACACCTACGCACGCCCCGACAGGATCGACCTTCTCGTCGTATGATATCACTGCGACTTTCGTCCGGTAGCCCGCCTCTCGGGCAAGTGCACGTATTTCGATAATTTTTTCACTGATCTCCGGCACTTCCAATGCAAACAATCGACGAATAAAATCAGGATGCGTGCGAGAGAGAATTATTTTGACCTGGTTCGAGGTTTCCTTTACATCGAGAATCAAACACCGAACTCTCTCGCCTACCCGGTGCGTCTGGCCCATTATCTGCTCGCCTTTCGGCATAAAGCCTTCGGTCCAGCGGTCAAGATTAACTATCAGTGCCCCGCTTTCGTATCTCACAACCGCGCCGCTTATGATTTCTCCTTTTCGCTGCACGAACTCGGCAAAGATACTGTTTCTCTCATCAGCCCGTATCTTCTGGATAATCACCTGTTTGGCGGTCTGGGCGGGGATTCGGCCGAGCTGTTTTATGTCAATTTGCACATCATCTTTAGAGGCGGTAATCTCTCCCGTGCCGCGGTCGATGTTTACGACTATATTACTTTCAGGCTCGGCAAAATGCTTTCTCGCCGCAGAAATCATTGCTTCTTCCAGATCAACAAATATCGATTCTTTGTCGATGTTTTTGTCGCGAGCAATATTCTCAACGATTCGTAGTAATTCCTGATTCATCGTTTTTTCTTCCTGACTAATATTTTGCAACCCGGCACTAAAAACCTTTGCCAAGCAAAAAAAATGGAAACCACCAGGTTTCCACTTCAATCGGGGGAGCCGCTGATAAGAGACTCCCTTGCACGCCAAAACGAACAGAGGTTATATTTCACGTTTGCGCTACATCATCTGCCTCCGTTCGGGGTTCCGATTTTGCAAACTTTCCTGCAAGTGGGAACCCGGTAATAAAACCTCATTCGTTTCCCGATATTGAAGCAGAAACAGCGATTGCCAAGCCACCAGATGCGCATAAGCGCAACCGAGCACATCCATGGTTCGCCTACTTTGCACTGTTCGATAATCCTGTCAAAAGCATTCCAAACACCTATTTAGCTCAAAGTTTTAGTATTGGCAACTGTTAATCCTTATAACTAAACTTCTTATAATAATCGTCAAATCCGTTAAGGGCAATAACTTTTTTACCAAATTTGTATAATTTTTAACTGTACCTGATTCAGAGTACTAATAAAGCTGTAAAAACATCAAAAGTCCGCATAAAATTATCTTTTTATTGTCAATAGCCTTCTTTTGGGCCTCAATCTGCCATAGCCGGCAGTTTTCTGCACCCGGTCCCAAATTGTTGAATTATCCGTCTTTTAGCTTGTTTTTCAGCTTTTCTCTTTAAATCTTCGAGATTCATAATACGAGATAAGCTACGAAGCCGGTACCAGACGAGCGGTCAATTTCTCCTTATATACTGTTATTTTCTCAACTCGCACCTTGTTATCTTCAATACTAAAAACGGGCTCGAAGGCTTCTTCGTTCAGCAATGACGCTACTATCTTTGTCTGTAAAGCCTCTGTGTCCACGGGTAGCATAGCAAGCCTTTCGGTGTACATCTTCTTGCCCATCATCCTGGCAAGCGGCGTAATATTCACAGCACCAACCTTGACTTTTACCACATGCAAATTTAACAGCTTCTGCTCATCAATTTTCGGCTCCAGCTCAATCGTTATGATAAGCTCCACGTCCTTGATATTTGCTGTTATCATCAGCACGACAGATCCCGGCACAAAAAGCACTGCAGGTGCATACAACATTATGCCCTCGGAGAACTTCGGCCATCCTAACCCGGCGACAATTTCGTTTATCCCATCCTGTGTGACGACCAGATCAAACGGCTCGCCACGCTGTGAATTGTTATAGAGCTGAGGCGATAATTCGTGCGTCAGATATGGACTAACCTGTCCCTGCTCGTAGTTGTAGGAGTCAAAATCAGCCGGATCATAGCTGCCGGGCCTGTAAACTAACAAAGCAAAAACAACAGCAGCCACGGCCAAGTCTATTAAAAGCCACAAGACTAATTTCTTACGTCTCGATTTCTTATGAATTTTCGAATCTGTTTTCATATTTCGTATTTCTCTCTTGCTCGAAACCATTTCTGTGATTATAGTAGCTGAAACGTATTATCAAAAGTATTTTCCAAGTACGAGGGCTCGATAATGGCAAGTCATTTTGCTGACCGCCTCTGTGAGGCAGTGAGAACTAAGAAAACGTCTTTAATCGTTGGTCTGGATCCCGTTTATACACGGCTTCCGGAGGCGATCAGAAGCCACCGCCAGATGAACGACTAATTTGATGCCGCCGCCGCGGTCGATGCAATCTTCGATTTTTGCACGCAGACGATGCGGATTGTCGCGCCGATGGTGCCTGCAGTTAAAATAAATATCG
>JBARRE010000330.1:0-10270 GCA_049644065.1 Sedimentisphaerales bacterium
CGGCAAAGAAACCGGAGGGGATTCGGCTAACATATCCGGGAACACATGGGGACCGCCGGAATTTGTGCCGGCATCTGTAACTGAGCTGGCCGGCCCCGGCCTGCGAATAGAAGCTCCGCTGGAAGTAGAGGTTGGCGACAGAGTGCTGGTGATACTTAAGTTAAGCGAAGTAGACGACAAACCAGGTTCGAATAGAACCGGCAAAATAGCTCCGCAGAAAATCGTGGAAGATATTGGTGAGGTCAGGCACACCAAAAGAATAGAAAACGGTTTTTCAATAGCCGTTGAATTGAAAGGGCTCAGCGATCCGAACATTAACGAGTTGGTTCGAGCAACTAACGCGGCTTCTCTGAAAACCAAAGGTGCCCAGGCCTTCAACAGCAGCAATGATAACAAAAAGTCAGAGCAGCCAGAGCCGGCAGTATTGCAGGGAGTCTGAAATGTCAGGGATTGCAGATCAGGTCAGTACAAGCATTGATGCGTTAACACAGGAATTCGATATCATTGCGCACAACCTGGCTAATGTAAGCACGGTCGGATTCAAGCGGAGATGCAACGCGTTTTCAAAATCCCTCGAGGCACAAGATGCAGAGACATACTCGCCCGGTACTATCGATTTGAACTCAATATTTGATTTTTCCCAGGGCAGCTTCGTTGAGACCGGAAGGCCGTTGGATTTTGCCTTGCATGGAAAAGGGTTCTTTGTGATAGAGACTCCCGAAGGGCCGCTTTACACCCGCAACGGCACATTCAACGCAAACCAAAATAGCCAAATAGTCGATTCGCTGGGGCGTATCGTCGCAGGCCAGGCCGGCCCGATAACGATACCGAACAACGTGGGAATCTCGCAACTAAGCGTATCGAGTGACGGAACCATCAGTGCCGGCGGAATAGCAATTGGAAAATTCAGGCTGGTTGGTTTCAACGATAACGAAAACATACTCGTGCCGACCGGCGATAGCTGCTACCGGATGCCCGATGAGAATATACAACCGGTCGCAGCAGAACAGATCGTCGTAAAACAAGGATACCAGGAAGCTTCAAACGTCCAGATTATAGACGAACTGGTGGACATGATACTGGTATCCAGACTCTACGAAGCGAATATGGATACCCTCACAGCGGCATCGGAAACTTCCAGCAGTCTATTAAGCGTAGCCATGGGCTGAGAAGCCATCAGGATAAAAGGAGAATAATATTATGTTAAGAGCATTTTCCACTGCAGCGACCGGAATGACTGCCCAACAGACGATGGTGGACGTGATTGCTAATAACCTTGCCAACGTCAACACCTCGGGATTCAAGCGAAGCCAGGTAAATTTCCAGAATTTGCTTTATGTCACGATGGAAGAACCCGGCACGGAAATAGCCTCGGGCATAAGTTCTCCCAGCGGAATAGAAATAGGCAGCGGAGTCCGTGTCGCATCAACGATAAAAGTTTTCAGTCTGGGTGAACTCGAGAATACTGCCAATCCTCTCGACATAGCTATTGCAGGTGACGGCTTTCTTCAGGTGACTCTGCCAAACGGGGATTTACGGTATACCCGTGACGGCTCTCTGTTGACAAATGCCAACGGCGAATTAGTTACCTCTAACGGATACGCTATAGAGCCGGCCATCAGCGTTCCGACAGACGTCGTTTCAGTGAGTATCGAAAAAGACGGAGGAGTTAATATTACCGATTCTTCGGGAAGTCAATCCGTTGCAGGCACGATTCAACTGGCCCGCTTTCCGAATCCATCCGGCCTTTCAAGCGAAGGCGGCAACCTGCTGTCGGAAACAGAAGCAAGCGGCACGCCCACGACCGGAACACCGGGAGAGAATGGTTTCGGCACGATCCAGGCGGGATTTTTGGAAAAGTCCAATGTGCAAATGGTAACCGAATTGGTCAACCTTATAACCGCACAAAGGGCATATGAGATCAACTCGCGTGCAATAAAGGTGGGCGACGATATGCTTCGAACGGCAAATGGCATCGTTAGATAGGGAACCATTATGAGCGGAAAAAACAGCACGAAAGCACAAGGGTATAAGAGCACAAGAATATTTGTCACTTGTGTGATTATGACTTTTGCGCTTTTTTGCCCGGCATCTGCAAATAACAAAACCAACGACTCACAGAAAGACTCATATTTAAAGATTTACCTGCCGAGAGAAGTCACGGTCAAAGACAGCAACTTAAGCCTGGGTCAGGTCAGCATCATCCAGGGTGGAGAATCTCTTGTAGCCAAGGCAAGCGAAATTGCATTAGGGCGGATTTCAGTGCCGGGCCAAAGGATTATCATCGACAGGCCAATGGTTCTAAGCAGATTGGCGTGCAACGGAATTCCTGCATCTAAAGTAACATTAACCGGTTCGGAAAAGATAACGGTAAAACAGCAAAACCAAACTATCAGCAGTCGTGAATTTGTTTCATTGGCAAATTCTTTTTTGGAAAAGAATCCTCCCGGTAATTCAGCTCGTAGATGGAACCTAATACGCAAACCTAAGGATTTTGTTGTCTCCGCAGGGAGCAAGGACATAGGATTTTCTCCTCGATTGGTCCAAACCGGGGTAAGAAACCAGGCGAGAATCGAGATTGCTGTGCTTTCCGGAAGCAACAAGATCGGCGTGCGTCAAGTGACTTTTGCACTGATATATGACCTTCAACAAGCAGTCACAAAGGTCGATATTCCGGCAGGCGGCATCATTAGTCCTGAGAACATAAAGATAGAAAATATTCAATCGAAAGATCCTGAGCCTTCTAATTGGAAGCCGCCTTACGGCCTAATTGCCAAACGCCGGCTGCCGGCAAACACCGTGCTTCATCCAAATATGTTAGGACCTCTCAAATCTCCAATTATTGTAAAGCGAAATCAAAGTGTTGTTATTCGTATCGAAAAGCCCGGATTTCTGATTACAGCCGCCGGGAAAACTATGCAGGATGGCAGGGCCGGTGATTATATAAAAGTCCGAAATATGGATTCACAACGAATCATCCTGGCAAGGATCAGCGAAGACGGCAGCGCCGAACCGGTGTTATAGATAATACATTCTGCAATAAGTCAAAAAAAGAAAAACCGACAAAAGGAGAAACAATGAACAATAAAACATTATTATTGCTTGTCTTAACGGCTTCGGTATTACTCTCAACCGCCTGCTCACAAGCAGGCTCCATCTGGGCCAAGAGGGACAAGAATATGAAAGCCATATATGCCGACGATGTCGCTCGCCAGATAGGTGATGTCCTGACTATCACAATCACCGAAAACAGCACGGTCGATAACAAGGCAAAAAGAGATATGAAAAAGGAAACCGACCGTTCGACTATTTTCAATGGAGACATTGGCAGTTTCGCGGAACTCGGCGATTTTGGCATGGCCGCCCAATCGGGCAATGAGTTGAAAAGCAAGGCTGATTACAAGGACGAACGAAAGTTTGTCGACAACATTACCGTAGTCGTAGTGGATATCCTGCCGAATCGCAACCTTATAGTTTTAGGGACTCGTAATCGCGATATTTCAGGTGACACACAGACAATCGAGGTAAGCGGCATAGTCAGGCCAAGTGATGTTTCGTTTGATAACAAGGTTAAAAGCGAGCAGGTTGCGGACTTTCGTATCGTATCCAAAAACGGTGGAGTTTCAGCACCGTACACCAAACCGGGCTGGCTCGGCAGTATATTAGATATTGTTTGGCCGTTCTGATTGCACCATACAGGCAGATTTATTTTTCTCAGAGTGATAACTTATGAAATCAATAATGAGCATACGAGCCAAAACGCAAAAGAGCATAATAACATTAATGATTTGTTCGATTCTGGCTTGTGTATCTATGTCCGGCGTCGGACATTGCGAGCGAATAAAGGATATCGTTGATATTCAGGGTCTTCGAGGCAATCCGCTCACAGGTGTTGGCCTGGTAATTGGTCTGGCCGGCACTGGCGATACGACACTGCTTTCACGACAAATGCTGACGAATATATTGAGAGATTCAGGTCTTGTTCTCAATCCCACTGACTTGACCGGCGGCAATATTGCCGTTGTCCTGGTAACGGCAGCGCTTGGCCCCTTCGCTCGAGAAGGTTCGCGACTCGATGTTGATGCCTCCGCGATAGGAGACGCCAAAAGTCTCCAGGGTGGAAAGCTTTTGCCGACACCCTTAAAAGGCCTCGATGGTCAGGTTTACGCCGTAGCCGAGGGGGGGATTTCGATCGGCGGCTGGACGGCGGCGGGTGATAAAGCATCGATTACAAAGAACCACCAGACTGTCGGAAGAATTCCGGACGGCGCCACAGTTGAAAAGGAAGAAATCGCCACATTTGTCGAAAATATCGCCGGAAGCAGGATAATTACATTAAATCTCAGGAATGTCGATTTTTCAACTGCAAGGCAAGTCAGCCAGGCCGTCAACCGGAATTATCCGGAAAGTGCCATAGTCGTTGACGCCGGCACCATTCAAGTTAAAGTGCCCGGCGAAATCCGTCAGCAGGACATAGCCGGCTTCATAGATGATATTACAAAGCCGGAAGTCCAGGTCGATGTCCCCGCGGTAGTTGTTATCAATGAGCGCACGGGCACCATTGTCGTCGGCGAAAACGTCGGCATATCCGCAGTGGCAATTTCCCAGGGCAGTCTCGTTGTAAAGATCAAAGAAAGCGAAATCGTTTCTCAGCCTACCGCTCCTTTCTCCGATTCGGGTACAACGGAAATAGTCCAGGACACGAAAATAGGAGTCGAAGAACAGCAGGCGTACCTGATTCCCGTGTCCCGGTCAGTCACCGTCTCGGAGCTGGCCAAAAGCATCAATGCCATAGGGGCGACACCGACAGACTTGATAGCGATATTCAATGCCCTGAAAAAAGCCGGCGCCCTTCAGGCCAGGCTGATAATAATGTAGGAGCATTTTCATGGATAGTGCCAAAATGATACTAACCGAACCAGTCTCGCCGCCGGCGCCGCTGGATCATCTCCATAAATCGGATTTCAACAACATCCCGGAAGAGAAAAAAAAGCAAATTGCCAAAGATTTCGAGTCTGTCCTGCTAAACAAGATGCTGGATGAAATGAAGAATACCGTCGGGAATTGGGGCTTCGAAAAGGACGGACCTTCCAATCAGGTACAGGGAATATTCTGGATGTTTCTTTCGCGCGATATTGCAAACAACGGCGGCATCGGATTATGGAAGGATATACACCAATTTCTAACCAATGCCGACCAGGCAAACACTGCAGGCAAGTCACTGGATGGGCAAATATGAAAGCGGCAGTAGCTTCAATAGAAGATAAAGTCGACCAGTTGTTGGCTTGTTTGGACCAGGACGTGCAGTATATGCAGGAAAGTCTGCTGCAGTTGAATGAAATGCGCAGATTGGTTATCAAACGCGACGAAGCTGCTTTGGGCAAACTACTTGAGAGCATTCAGGCCGGGGCGGGCTGTTACAGGGATCACGAATTAAACCGCAAATCAATACGGAAAGAATTGGCCGACGGTCTGGGCTTCGGCATCGAGAAAATGACTTTATCAGCGCTTCAAGAATGCCTGCCGGAAGCAAAAAAAGACCAGGTAACCCAGATGAAAGCAAAGCTAAAATCACTGAGTGCGGAACTTAAGAAAGAATATTTGAGTACCGCTTTGCTCTTATCTGAATGCGCCAGATTCAATAACCTGCTTTTGAAAGGTATTTTCGACCTCGGCAAGACAGAGTCGCTTCACTACAACTCCAATGGTGAAACCAGACGGCAAATTGATATGGCCTTTGTAAACTTACAGATTTAAGGGGCATCGTCTTGCATCTGTTGAGCTTAAGCTAAACAAATGCGAGGCCTGAAGCCTGAAAATCGTAGTCTAAACGGATATAAGAAATGGATAGTTTTGGTATAGGGATCAGCGGCCTTAATGCAGCCCAAAGGGCATTTGACATAATCGGCAATAATATTGCCAATGCAGCCACTGACGGCTATCACCGCCAGAGACTGAATCTGACCCCGGCTTATTCGTCGCAAATTGGCTCTGTTATTTTGGGGGGAGGTGTCGAAATTGCCGGAATTACCAGGATGATCGATGGCTTTCTGCAAAAAGAGATTTTCCGTCAGCAGTCCTCGTTAGAGCAGGTCTCGCAGGAACTTGCCATGCTGCGTACGGTTGAAAACTCGTTCGGCGAGCTTTCGGACGGCAGTGGTTTGGGCACGGCTTTGGATGATTTTTTCAACGCTCTGCAGGACCTCAGTGCCCATCCGGCGGAAAGCATCTGGCAAAACCAGGCTGTAACCGCAGCTCAGACCATAGCTGCCAAATTTAAAATACTGGGGCAATTCCTGACATCATTGGAAAACCAGATTTCCCTGGAAGCAGAGAACGTAGTCAATCAGATTAATCTTCTGACAGGCAAAATAGCCGAACTCAATCACAACATAGGAAGGCAGGAAATAAGAAGTGGTCAGGCCTACAATCTGAGGGACCAAAGAGACCAGTGCATAACCGAGCTATCCAAACTAATCAGCGTGGATACCGAGGCCAGAGAGTATGGTGTCGTGGACATCAGCATTAACGGAATCCCCGTAGTGATAAGCACCTTCGCTTTTGAACTGGAGGTGGGTATAGAAGAAAATCTCGGGCTGGGTATTACCGTTGCCGGTGAGTCGAATTACAGCACAGATTTTCAAGGCGGACGGCTCGGAGCATTATTATCGCTAAAAAACGATCTGATCGCCGGCATTCACAACGATCTGGACAATCTGGCAAATGCAATGATACAACAGATAAATCAATACCATGTCCAGGCAGTAGGTTCGGAAGGTTCTTTTACCAGCTTGACCGGCTGGGCTAATGCAAGTGGAGATTTAGCGGATTTTTCCACCGTTGCTGCCAGCTATGCGTACATCCGAGTTACAAAAATCAGCGATGGTACAGTAGTCCGAACTCCAATTCCTGTTTTGCAGGATGATGACTCGGATACATTGGGAGAAATAGCCGGCTTTATAAATGGGGCCGATGTTGCCAATATAAAGGCTTCGGTGAATTCTTCAAATCAGTTGAGCATTACAGCCGATACGGGCTATAAATTCGATTTTCTGCCGGCTGTTCTCCCTGAACCTGAGCCTATCCCAAAAACTCTAACAGGCACCCCCCCCCCTGATATAGCCGTCTCCGGAATATATACGGGCACAACAAATTCGACGTATACATGTACTGTTGCAGGTGTTAGCGGCCATATAGGAGTGACCGATGGATTGAAATTGGAAGTTTGTAAAGATGGAACATTGATAAAGGAACTTAATGTGGGTCTTGGTTATGCGGCTGATGATAAATTGGATTTGGGCGACGAGTTGTATATTTCTTTAAGCATAGCCAGCGGCGAAACAGCGGGAGATCTAAATGTAGGGAACAATTTTGAGATCAAGGCATGGGCAGACACTGATCCTTCGGGAGTATTGGCGGCGGTTGGAATGAACACTTTTTTTTCCGGCAACAACGCTTCGAACATAGCGGTTTGTTCGGACATTTCCGCCGCGCCGGGCCGTATTGCCACAGCTCTTGGAGAGGATATAACAGACAACAATAACGCATTACGAATGGCAGCTTTAAGAAACCAGGCCGTAACCGCTTTGGATTCCATGACGCCCGGTGAGTACTATCGCCGGTTGATCACGGATATCGGCCATCAGGTCTCGAGCAAACAGATGCACCAGAAAAACGTCGAAGTCATGGTCCAAAACCTTGCCAATCAACAGGGCGAAATCAGCGGCGTCAACATCAACGATGAAGCCGCGCGCATGTTGATCTTCGAGCAAATGTTCAAAGCAATGGCCAAATACCTGAGCACGCTTCAATCGTCACTATCAACCATCATGGAAATAATGTAAGAAATGAGCGGAGCACTTAACAACATATATAATAACGTAAGTTATGCTTTGTACCTGCATTCTGTAGAAATGGCCCGGCTGCAGGAACAAGTAACTACCGGCTCGCGTATAAATCGGCCTTCTGATGATCCTTCTTGCTCATACCGTGTGGTAACTCTCAACTCTCAGGAAAAGTCTCTGGGAAATTATATAAACAACCTCTCGGAAGCCGTCGGCACATTGGAGCTTTCCTCTACTGTTATTCAGGAGATAGGATCATCTCTCACAGAGACTAAGGTACGTCTGACTCAAGTAATCGGCGGTATTTACCACGAAGAAACCAGAGAACGGGCCGCAGAAGGAATCAATGATATATTAGAGCAGGTAGTCTCATTGGCTAATACCAAACACATAGGCCAATACCTGTTCGGGGGAAACAATACGACATCGGCACCATATCTCGTGGAACGCACTAACGGGGAAATCACCGGTGTAACTTATCAGGGTAGTCTTGAGAATCGAGAAATAGAAGTAGCCCCCGGCATAAAATCATCGACTTTTTATGTGGGTTCTAATATCTTCCACTCGGATGACCGCAGCGATCCGGTTTTTATGGGCGATACAGGTGTCAAAGCCGGCACCGGAACGTCAAATCTCCAGGGTAACACATGGCTGACGGTAACCGGCTCTGCCGGCAATTACACCCTCTCTATCGATGATGGCCTGAGCACCTTCAATACCGATGGTACGGATACCAATCTGGCAGTGACTGACTCGACGACCGGAAAAATCCTGTATGTCGATACCACTGAAATAAACGGCGCCGGAGTCGAGCTGGTAAGCATACCGGGAACTCACGACATATTCAATACACTCATGAGTATCCGCGACATGTTGAAAAATGAAAGAGAGCTTTCGGGCGCTCAATTGCGAGAGCTGCAGGATAACTCGCTGATCGCACTGAAAGAGATAAACGAACTTCTGGTGCAAGCAGAAGTCTCTGTCGGCTCAAAAACAGGCTTTCTGGACAATCTCAAAGACAGCCTGATGAAGCTAAAGTATGACGCCGAGGATGAAGCGACTCTTCTACAGGAAGCCGACATCGCCCAAATAGCCATAGACCTTTCCAGACGTGAAGTTCTATATCAAATGTCGCTGTCAATAGCCGGAAGACTTATGTCCGTATCGCTGCTGGATTTCCTCAGATAGCCAACAGGGACGAGATTCAAAAGCAGAGAGGTATGTTCTTAAACAAAATGTATGTTTGATAATTATACAGATTTCATGGGGGATACCACCAAATTGCAAATATGCAGCAATACAGTCTAACGGCACGGAATTTGCACGTAAGACTATCAAGGCTTCAGCTTTTTTCGTAAGCAAAATCCGCTTCGCGGGACTTTATAGGAGTAAAGCAGATGGCACTGGGACCAGATTCGAACCCGCTTGGCGGGCAAGCACAAAACAACGCATTCGAAAACATGAACCACTACGAGAAGGGTTTGCAATTAGCCGAAGCCGGCAGATACCAGGACGCCCTTGTCTGCATACAGGAGCATCTTCGTACGGCGCCCGACGATGCACAAGCCCTCAACGATACCGGTGCAATTCTCCATTGCCTGGGCCACTCGAATGAAGCGATCGATCATTTTGTCAAAGCTCAGAGACTGCTGAATGACTCGGCCGAGATAGTTTGGAATCTGGCCGAAGCATATCTCGCGACCGGCAGAGCAAACGAAGCCATGCAGCTTTTCGATAAAATGGAACAGATGGGCGTGCTGAATGCGGATGTCCTGAACAGAACCGCCAACGTATTTCTGAATCAGAACAATAAAGCAGATGCCGTCGAAATGCTGCTTCGCTCTCTACGAATCAGCCCCAATCAGGAAATCCTTGAGCCAATGATTCAAGTTATACGCTCTAAAAGACCAAAAGTGGCCTTTTTCTGCGGCGGCGACGGCATGACATTCCTCGATGAAATCTTCGAGTTTGCTAAGCAGCGTTTCGAAGTACGCCTTTTCGAAGGCCGGACAAAAGAAGAACTGTACGAACTGATGAAATGGAGCGATATTTCATGGTTCGAGTGGTGCACTAATTTAGCGGTCTTAGGCTCAAAACAACCCAAAGTGTGCAAAAATATTATCAGGCTGCACCGCTACGAAGCATATGAGCAATGGCCCCAGCTTGTGAACTGGACCAATATCGACGCCCTTGTTACCGTCGGCAACAGCTTCGTCAAGGATGCCCTGCTCCGCAGGGTCCCATACATCGAAAGCCAAACACCCATTGCTACTATACCGAACGGCGTAAACCTCGAAAAATTTGGTTTTACCGACCGCCCACGCGGCAAAAATATCGCCTTTCTGTCTAATCTGAGAATGGTCAAAAATCCTGCCTTTGTCCTGCAGTGTATGCAGAAGCTGCACTACATGGATCCCGAGTATCGT
>JBARRE010000331.1:0-5374 GCA_049644065.1 Sedimentisphaerales bacterium
CTGCGAGTGGCCATGGGCAGGCCTTATTATGTCACAAAAATTGATGCCGAAAGCAATACGGTAACGTTAGGCCCGAAAGAAGAGGTCATGCAAAATAAACTTCGGGCGACCGGTCTGAATTGGCTTATTGATGAGCCGGTCTCGCCTTTTAGGGCGAAAGTAAAGATACGCTATAATAGTAGAGGTACTTTGGCGATGGTCACTCCGCAGGATAATAGTGTTGCGGTTGAGTTTGATGAGCCGGTATCGGCAATAACACCAGGTCAATTGGCCGCTTTTTATATTCAGGAGGAAAAAAACAACAGGCTTATTGGAGGAGGATGGATTGACAAGGTGGCTGACTAACGGTTAGTATTACTTTAACAACAATTCAGGTTTTTAGGTATGCAGGCACACGATGACATTTTGGAATTAGTGCGGCAAAAGAGTGCTGAGGCGGTAAGAAAAATGCAGCGAGCGTTAATTTTGCAGCCTGGTGCGATTGGCGACTGTATATTAACACTGCCGTTAGCTGCGTATATGAAAGATGCGCTGGATTTGGGCGGAATTGATATTCTTGGGCATACAGAATACATTGGCTTTTTGCCGGGCAGATCCTGTGTCGATGGCATTCGTTCTATAGATTCAATGGATATACATCGCTTCTTTGCTGAAGCGACAACATTCGTGCTTAAAGACAGGGATCCTTTGATAAGCGCTTTTGGCGACTATGCCTGGATTGCGACGTTTTTAGGCGAGCCGAACAGCAACTTTGAACAAAATCTGATTTATACTGCCAATTGCAGCCATAGCGCAGAGGTTATAACACTCTCTATGAAACCACCAAAAGGTTTCTCTGAACATTTAGCCGACTTTTACATCCGGCAACTTATAGACCAAAGCGGCCATTCCCTGCTTTCCCGGAGGTTTCAGACCGAAGACTGTTTAATAAAAGCGACAGAAGCGGATATAAACACAGGCAGAGAGCTGCTCAGGAAAATAGGTCTTGGTTCCGGCGAGAAGCTGATGGTTATTCAGCCGGGCAGCGGCGGAGCAAGAAAATGCTGGCACCTGGAGAACTTTTTGGCTGTGGCCAGAGAACTCGATTCGAGAGGAGTTGAAATCGTATTTTTATTAGGGCCTGCCGAGTTGGACAGATTCAGCGATGCGAAAATTAAGAAAATCAGCAGCGTTGGAAAGTGCCTGACGGATTTGTCTTTAACACAGGTGCTGGGGCTTTTAAGCTGTGTGGATGGATTTATCGGCAATGATAGCGGGATTACGCATCTGGCTGCCGCCCTGGGCATCAGGACGTATGGTGTTTTCGGTCCGACTAATCCGGCAGTGTATAAATCCATCGGACCGGCTGTAACAGTATTTACAAGCAGAACAGCATCTTTTGCCAGGAAGCCCTCAGTGAGTTTACAGCGAAAGCTCCTGGAGGTTTTAACGGTGTAATGTTGGAACCGAATTGGGTTAATGTAATTTCAAACGGATTGAAAATGGAAAAAACAGCTTTTGGTTAGAGTATGGTAACGGCAAAGATGCTTGCTTTGCATGTTCACCGGCTGAATAGTTGACCACATAAGTGTTTTTGTTATAATGACCAGAGCAAGGCTGGTGCTTCGGAAAAAGGGAGCGGTGCTGTACTTAATAGACTTTTTATTGAGGTGTTCGTATGCAAGAAAGAACTTTGGGTGAATTAGCCGAATATGTAGACGGACGGGTCTGCGGCGATCCAAAGGTAATTATCAAATCTGCCTCTACGCTTGGGCGGGCGGATGAAGGTGATATTAGCTTTTTGACAAATCGCAAATATGAAAAACAGTTACGGACTACCAAGGCAAGTGCAGTAATAGTAGGAAAAGAAACGCCCGCCGCCTCAGTCCATCTGTTGGTAGCCGATGATCCTTACTACGCCTTTATGCAGATAATGGTGCTCCTGCATGGGCATCGTAAGCATAAAAAAATAGGGATCAGCCCGAGGGCTTCAATTTCCAATAGTGCGAAAATCGGTGTGGACTGCCATATCCATGATTTTGTGACAATAGCCGATGATGCAAGAATCAAAGACGGCTGCATAATTTATCCCGGTGCGTACATTGGGCGAGGTGTCCAAATCGGTAATGATAGTATAATATATCCTAATGTTGCTGTTTACGATAGTTGTAAAATCGGTAATCGTGTAATTATAAATTCAAATTCGACGATCGGTGAAGACGGCTTCAGCTATGCCACCTATAAGGGCATACATCACAAAATCCCACAGACTGGTATTGTCATTTTAGAAGATGATGTTGAAATCGGTGCTTGCTGCGGAATTGAACGAGGCACTCTTAGTGATACTGTTATAGGCCAGGGCAGCAAGTTAGGTGACATGGTTACGATAGGTCATGGCACCAGAGTAGGTTCACATTGTTTGCTTGTGGCGCAGGTGGGAGTTGCCGGCTCGACTAACATCGGGCATGGTTGCACAATAGGCGGGCAGGTTGGTATTGTGGGTCATATAAATATTGGAAACAACGTTACGATTGCAGCGCAGGCAGGCGTTATTAACAACATTCCAGACAACAAAGTTGTCCTGGGCTCACCTGCTATCGAGGCGAACATGGGCAGGCGGGCGTACAGTATGATACAATACCTGCCTGATATGCGACAAAGTATTCGGGAGCTTCAGAGTCAACTTAAGCAGATCGTTTCGTCTATTGAAAATGATTTCGAAGAGCCGGCTGAGCAAGGAGGTGACTTATAATCCGCGACTGGCAATATACACCGTGAGATGTGAATATCGAATAACAAACATTGAAAAATACACCTTCGATGGATCTATCGATTTTCGAACAGGACATTTGTTTGAACAAAATACAAGAAACGAAATACGAGCCGCAAGATGTGCTTGGTTTAATTGCCGGAGGGGGCAGACTACCCTTTCTTGTGGCCGCCGGCGCTAAGCAGGCGGGATTAAGAGTAATTTGTGTCGGCTTGGCGGGAACGACTGAAAGCGATCTGGCCGATGAAGTTGATGTATTTTATAAAGTGGCAATAGCTCGACCGGGGGGCTGGATACGGAAGTTGAGAAAGCACCGCGTAACCAGAACGATTATGGTTGGGCGGGTTAACAAAGGACGGCTTTTCACCCGATGGCGGATTGTGCAGTATTTGCCCGATTGGCGGGCGTTCAGGATATATTACTGGCGGCTGCGCGGGAAAAACACACAACCGGACTCATTTCTGTGTGCTGTGGCGGATGAACTGGCCAGCGGAGGGATAGTACTGGAGAATTCAATCATGTATTGTAAGGAACATTTGGCAACGGTGGGTGTCATGACGGGCACACAGGTGCGTGCGTCAGTCGAAGGCGATATCGAGTTCGGCTGGCATATAGTCAAGAAGCTCGGTGAGCTGGATATAGGACAGGCTGTTGCCGTGAAAGAAAAGGAGGTCATTGCCGTCGAGGCAATAGAAGGAACTGCCGCGATGATCGAAAGAGCAGGCCGGCTTTGCAGATCGGGTGGCTGGACACTGATCAAGGTTTCCAAACCTCAGCAGGACATGCGGTTTGACGTCCCGTGCGTGGGACCTGATACGATCAGAAGCCTGGCCGAAAACGGGGGTAAATATCTGGTTGTAGAGGCAGACAAAACGATAATTATCGACAAAACCGAGACCATAGAACTTGCCAACAAGTTAGGAATAACTATTCTTGGCAGATGAGTTATCCTGATGTTGTCGGGCGGATAATACTTAACTAAAAACCATATGGCTGAATTTCCTTTTCAATTATCCATAAAATGTGATTCTCCTGAAAACAAAAAGGAATCTTTGCTATGTACTGGCTTGTTCCGAGCCGTACCCGGAAAGCGCGCAATCTATGATGCTATGTGGAAAGACACAAGTGTCGTCGTAAAAGTGTTCTCGCACAAGTTCAAAGCAAGACTTCATCTCAAAAGAGAATTGAAGGGATTAAACCAGTTAAAGAAGCGCGGGCTCAGTTCCGCTAAATCCTTGTTCTCAGGAAAAACAGACGATGGGCGATGTGTCATCGTGCTCGAAAAAATTGTCGATTCGGCAACGATTCTGGAAGTTTTCAACGAGACAACAGAGAAGCTAAAGGATCCGGATTTTTTGGTTCGTGTCTGTAGAGAACTTGCAAAACAAAACAGCAAAGGAGTATTGCAGAAAGACTTACATTTGGGGAATTATCTGCTTGCCGGCGATAGGATATATGCTCTTGATCCCAGCCAGATGCAATTCTTCCGGCGCCAATTGCCAAGAAAAAGCAGCATTTCTCAGTTAGCATTACTTCTGTGCAGTTTGCCAATCGGGGATATTAAGTCGGCCAGAGTAATCTGTGAGGAATATTTCGAGGTGCGCGGCTGGCATTTTGGAAAATCAGATGAAGCGATACTGCAAAAACAAATGGCTATATACAGAAAAAGAGGGATCAAGCGTATTCTGAAAAAATCTTTGCGAACAAGCAAAAAGTTTCTAAAAATCACAAACAAACAATACTCTGCCGTATTCGAACAAGAATTTTGTCTCGAAGACGAACCGCTTGATTTCATTGAACGATTAGAAGCATTGATGGATGGCGGGCAAATTCTTAAAGACGGCAATACCTGTTATGTGTCCCGTTTAAGCTGGAACGGCAAAGACGTGGTGGTTAAGCGATATAACAACAAGGGATTTATCCATTCACTGCGCCAAACGATAAAGAGGTCCCGTGCCCGGCGGGGGTGGTTGCATGGACATCGGCTTGGGATGCTGAATATAGCTACTCCGAAACCGCTTGCCTATATCGAGCAGCGCAAAGGATTGCGGGTAGAGAAATCTTATCTGGTAACCCAACATGTTAAGGGACAGAGGCTGTATGAGTTTCTAAGGGACGATAATGTTGCCCGGCAGCAGCAATTGGAAGTCATGCAAATGATAAAAACTATGCTTGAAAAGCTGGCAAAGTATCAAATAACACATGGTGACTTAAAACACACAAATATTCTAATTACAGAAACCGGCCCTGTCCTCACAGATCTCGATGGAATGATGGTGCATAGCTGGGAGTTGTTGTATAGAAATAGGCGGACAAAAGACATCGAGCGTTTCATAAGAGGAACGGATATTTCGATCGAGAAAAATCCGGCGGTTGCAAAGAATCGACTGGGTTTGACCAAATAATATTAACGAAAACGCTTTTACGTTTACGAAGTAATAAAAAGACAGTGATGGAGCAGCTTTGCAATCGGGCTCATGCCCGGGATTCAAGGAGAGAAAAATAATGAATATATTCGACGCATTGTTCAGGCCGAAAGTGGTAAAGCGAAATAAACCTTTTGAAGTGCAGAAGCGTCTCTTAGGTGAAGCCGCTGATTTGGTCATCTTTGATGTAGGTGCATAT
>JBARRE010000332.1:0-5143 GCA_049644065.1 Sedimentisphaerales bacterium
TATATCCGGTCTTGCCTTCGTATTCTTTCACCAGCTCTTCCCGCCGCAATCCTGCATCATCGGCGCGGGTTGCCAGCAAGGGCTTAATGCGCGCAAACTCTTTGCGAAAGTCGGCAGGTGACTTCGGGGCGTTCGAGCCTGGATAGCGGGTCAGTATCCAGTTGTCCACCGTCGTTCGGCCGAATTGTGCTCCCTGTCCCTTATATGTAGGTACGGTTGGGATGCGAGAGCTATCGAGGCCCACCCACCATCCGATTGCCGCATCGAAAGTCGGATTATAGCCGTACATCATATAGTGCGTGCGCATTATCGCGCCTTCGAAATTGAAGCCTTTGAGTATCTGCGGAATCTGGCTGTGCATCGCGTGCTCGCTCATCAGATACACATTCGGCGCACAGTCGAAATGCCTGCGGTCCGCCGCCAGCGCGTAGCCGATCTGCCGAATGTTGGATTCTTCATTTACGAACACCGAAAGCGGCTGACCGTACGTACATGTCCCTATCCCGAATCGGCCGGCGTACTTTTTCAGGTACGTGCGTATCTCCTGAAGAATTTCCGGATTGGCCCGGGCCATCTGGTCATAGGTATAAGCTTCGTTGTCCAGGCCGATTTTGAAGGATGGATAGCGATCAAGCCACTCAACCGCGCTTCGCAAGTACTGCACGAAATGGTCGCTGCCCCACAAGACAAGTCCACCATGGTCGTAAGTCAGAAGATACAGGGGCGAAGAAGCCGAAGATTCATCGAGAGGCTTATTGCTTTGCTCAGCATATGTCTCGATTGCGAACAGGCATGGCAGAAGGGCCACAGTGACAAATACAATAGCAATAAAATATTTCTTACTCATGGTATCAACTAAACAATAATAAAATTTCAAAGCAAATAGTACCACTACACTCAGATTCCTGCAAACAAGTTTCCTCCCATAAATATTGTCGAAGATAAGGAATGATTGACATCGGCCGGTCCAAAATGTAATTTCTGCTAAAACAGGAGAACGATTATGAATAAGAACGCCATATTTGTTTTATTTCTATGTGTCGTCTTTTCAGGATACCAAAACAGCTTCGCACAGGGAGTTTTCTTTAGAGAGCATTGGGCACAGTTTGACGCTGAGATAAGCAATTCCACGGGAAGAATGCTGCGGGTAAACGACGCCGAACTGAGCCTCCACGAAGTCTACGGCAAAAGGCCGGAGGCCCTGGCAAACGGTTTTACGCTGATTAACGTGCCGGAGAACTTGTTCGGACTGCAGGCTGCGGAACTGTATCTCGAAGTCTGGGGCGGCCATCCCGGCACCGCCAACAAACGCTTTATTGTAAATGGAAAACAGATCTATCTGCTCAGTGACGACGGCACAGAGGAGAAACACTGCGCCTATTCTTATCCTGTGATTCCACTCAAAGTGGAGCACCTTGTGAACGGCCAAAACGCGCTGCAGTTCGCCTGTGACCAGGGCAAAACTTTCTGGGGACATTTTATTATCGATGAGGCCGCCGTTCGCTGTTACCTCAAGCCCGACCATCCGGACCTAAGAAAAAACAATCTGCAGGATTTCGAGGCCCGCGTGCAACTCCAGCCGCCGAGTTCGACTCTGCCCAACCGCGTGAACATAAGTTTGTCATATCCGGAGCGTTATGAGAAATCAATAATCTCGGTCGAGTATTTTGGCCGGTACGAAGGCTTCGATGATAACGGTAATAAACTCGACAACGACTGGCACGGCTACACCCATGACAGAAAGTATGTCAATCATATCGGGCAAGTAACGTCTCCGCCCTATGCTTTAACCTGGGATACGAGCATGATCCCCAGCCAGACCGGACCAATAGCGATAAAGGCTCTGGTGCATTTGAAGGGAGGATTTCAATACTGGACGGGCGTGCTGGACGGTCTTGTATTTCCCGCGTACAGAAATAATGTCGAACTATACAAATGTGCCGTGCTGCCGAAGCCTTTCTGGTCTCGTACATCGAAGCCGGCAACGACGACAATAAACCTGCCCAGGGATCCCGCCAATGCGCAATCCGCCAGGCTGATGATCAGAATCTGGGACGGAGGCGAAGGCACCGTTACCGAGCACTTCAGGATTAACGGCCATCCTTATTCGATAACCTCCGGCAAGGCGAACCACGACCTTGTATTTACAAACGTCGAAGTAGATGTTAAACATCTCAAGTTAGGCGCAAATACGTTGACATTACTCAGCGACACCGAGCATCACGGAATTGAAGTTTTGCTGCCGGGTCCATGCCTCTTGCTGCGATACGGCAAATCCGTGCAGCTTCCGTTCGACTAAATTCTTCACCAAAGACCCAATCTCTTACATTCTGTTAGCATTAACAAGAGGATTTTGTTATGATATTCGTTTGGCAAGCTGTAATTATTGTATTATGATAAGGCAAGATCAAGATGGTGATTAGGCAACAGAAGATAAAAGATCAAATTTCAAAATCAAGTCTTATTCTTTGCACTTTGATATTCGCATTTCCCTTGCCGTTTACAGGTGAATCCGCCGGCTCTCAGATTTCCAATCAGATACGTGATCCATATAGCAAAGCCTTGACGGATCTGGATATGGTTAATCCAACCGCACTGCGCCTTGCTATTACCGATCTGATGAAAACATTTGAAGCCGAGTATTCCAAAGGGCAAGATTATCTTAACGCCCTGGAGACCTGCGAGAAACGTCTGCCTGCAATTAAAGACGCTCTGAAGCAGAGGGACAGTAAGGCTTTGAGGACTGCTGAAGAAATCATTGACTTTCAGCGGCAGGCTTTGTTGGCCAATCCCCTGCTTAACTTCGATCGGCTCTTGTTGATTAAGCGAAAACCTATTGGCGATCCGCGCAGGGCGGAAGAGCCGGACAGGGGAATCGGCAAGTTCGTGGGTATGCCCCAGCAGAGTTCATGGCAGATTCAAACCATGACCAACACCGATGGCTGGGACAACGAAATCAGTATTCTCTCACCGGCCGGGCCGGAAGGAAAACTAACGACGCTTTACAGCCCTCCGAACGGCAGACTCATAAGCGAGATGGATCTGGATTTTGACGCCGACAAATTGATGTTCTCCATGCCTGACGGGAGCAAGCTCTGGCAGGTTTTCGAAATCCGGACCGACGGCACGAAGTTAAAGCAGATTTCGCCGGACGACCAGCCGGATGTGCATAACTTCGACTCATGCTATCTGCCGGACGGCAGGATCGTTTTCATCTCGACGGCGCCGTTTCAGGGTGTGCCCTGCAACGCCTCGGTCAACGTCGGCATGAGCTACATAATGGACGCCGACGGCGGGAACATTCGCCAGCTCTGCTTCGAGCAGGACCATAACTATTGTCCCACGGTGATGAACGACGGACGCGTTCTTTACCTGCGCTGGGAATACACCGACATCCCGCACGTCTGGGCGCGCTTTTTGTTCACGATGAATCCAGACGGTACGAGCCAGAGGGAATTTTACGGCAGCGGCGGCTACTGGCCCAACGCGATCTTTTACGCCCGACCGGTCCCCGACCATCCGACCAAGGTCGTCGGCATCGTCACCGGCCATCACGTCGGGCGCGTCGGCGAGCTGGTTGTTCTCGACCCGGCTCTGGGCCGGCAGACAACCGAGGGAGTCATCCAGCGAATCGGCAGCTCCGGCGGCAAGGTCCAGCCTCTGATTCAGGACAAGCTGGCAATGGAATGCTGGCCGAAATTCCTTCATCCCTGGCCATTGAGTGAGAAATACTTCATCGCCGCCTGCAAGCCAAGGCCGAGGGACCTCTGGGGCATTTATCTTGTGGACACCTTCGATAATATCGTCCTGCTAAAGGAAATCGAAGGCTACGCCCTGCTCGAACCGATTCCTCTGCGCAAAACTAAACGTCCTCCCGCCATTGTCGATCGTGTCGACCTGGCCAGAGATGATGCGATTGTCTTTCTTGAAGATGTTTACAAAGGGCGCGGACTTAAAGGTGTCCCGCTTGGAGCGATCAAGAAGCTTCGCCTGTTCACCTACCACTTCGCATATCACAAAGTCGCCGGCATCAATCACCGCGTCGGCGCCGACGGCCCCTGGGAGCCAAAGCGAATCCTCGGAACTGTCCCGGTGGAAGCCGACGGCTCGGCGGTGTTCCGAATCCCGGCCAATACGCCGATCGCCATTCAGCCGCTTGACGCCGACGGCAAGGCCCTGCAGTTGATGCGAAGCTGGATGACCGCCATGCCAGGCGAAATCGTTTCCTGTGTCGGCTGCCACGAGACACAAAGCACGGGGCCTCCGAACCAGCGGACGATTGCAGCCGGCAAACAACCTGCCGAAATCGAACCCTGGCATGGACCGGCCAGAGGTTTCAGCTTCAAACGTGAGGTCCAGCCCGTGCTGGACAAATACTGTATCTCGTGCCACGACGGCGGTAAACGAAACGATGGTCTGGACATTCCCGACCTGCGCGCCGACCAGGGCAGGTTCTACGCGTACAAGAATGGAGTCCCCAAAGCCGACATTATCTCCGGAGTATCGCGGGAGCGACTTGTCAAGGCGTACGGCGGCGTTTTTGATCCTTCTTATATTACGCTGCGCAGTTTCGTCCGCGTCGGCGGTCTTGAAAGCGATTTACGCATACTCGCTCCGGGCGAATTCTCCCCCGACACGACCGAGTTGGTCCAACTGCTCACCAAAGGCCATCACGGCGTCAAACTCGACACCGAGGCCTGGCAGCGAATCATGACATGGATCGATTTGAACGCTCCGTGCCACGGAACATGGGCGGAGGTCGTCGGCAGCGAAAAGACACGAAACGACCACAGGCGGCGTCTCGAACTTCGCCGGCTTTATGGCGGCCCACTCGAAGATCCGGAAGTCTACCCGGCCGTGGTATCAGAGAGAATCGTGCCGGTTGTGCCGAAATCGGTACCCAGGCAAAAAATCGAAGCTCTCAGTCTCACCGACTGGCCATTTGGAGCAACCGAGGCCAGGCTCCTTCAATCGCGCGGCAGGCCAGATCGCAAAGTCGTCGACCTCGGTGACAATATAAAGCTCGATATGGTTCTGGTCCCGGCGGGCCGGTTCGCAATGGGCGACGCCGATGGTTGTGAAGATGAGCAGCCGCCAGCAAGCGTGCAGATTGACAAGCCCTTCTGGATGAGCCGGTTTGAGG
>JBARRE010000333.1:0-4594 GCA_049644065.1 Sedimentisphaerales bacterium
GTCCGGCAAAGCTCAATTCGAAATCGACAAAAATTACGAGCGGGGGCCTATAACCGTTCACGTCCGCACCGACAAGGCTACAATGACGATTGCCGAAACAGTCCTGCTGGAGCTTGAAGCTGCAATCGAGCCGGGCTACGAAGTCCGGATGCCGAAGGTCGACAAAGTGCTGGAGAGCTTCGGCATTGTTGACTGGGATAATCTGGGCGACAAGCTCGATCCAAACAATCGCGTCGTCAGCACATACCAGTATCGTCTCGAACCTTTTCTTTCCGGCACGTATCCCATCCCGGCATTCACTTTCGAGTTTTACGATGCCAACAGCCCGGAAGATAAGAAATACGAGCTGACGACCGAGCCGATCGATATAGAAGTGACTTCATTGCTCGGCGAACAGCGAGCCGAATTGAAGATAGATGACATCGAAGATGTCCTGGAGATGCCCCGGCAGGCTTCTTATATGTGGGTTTGGGTGCTGGGCGTGGTTGCCGTGGCTGCCTCCGCAGGCTTGTGGCTCTATTTGAGGCGCAAACGAGTCAAGGAACTTGTCAGGATTTTCAGGCCGGCCAATGAGATTGCATACGAACGGCTGCGGGCCCTGGTCAGAGAGGACCTCGTCGGAGCCGGTAGAATCAAGGAGTTTTACGAACGGATCAGCGATATTCTAAGGCATTACATCGAGCATCGTTTCAGCCTGAAGGCACCGGAAAGAACGACGGAGGAATTCCTGGCCGAGCTTGCGAATACGGAAGTCCTGCCGGTGAGCCAAAAGCAGCGCCTGGGAGAATTTCTCAAGCATTGTGACCTTGTGAAATTTGCTAAACATAATCCTACAACGCAGCAGATCCAGGAAACTTTCGATCTGGTCAAAGATTTTATTGAGAAAACCAAATCCGACGAGCGAAAGGTCGATGTCACAGAGATGACCGGCTCTGAAGAGGCCGTCACGATTGGGAGCACATAAATGCAGTTATATTCACCGTGGGCGTTGATTTTGCTTTTGGTCCTGCCTGTTATGGCGTACCTGATGATGCGCAGAAAAGGTACGGCCGCGGTAAAATTTCCGAGCCTGATAGATATGAAGAGCTGCCTGGTTTCGTGGCGGATTAGACTCAGGCCGTTGCTGACAGTGGCACGACTGGTTTGCGTAGCGCTGCTTATCGTGGCCCTCGCTCGCCCGAGAAAGGGAACGGTCTTGTCGGAAATCTCCACCGAAGGAGTCGCAATCGAAGCCGTCGTCGACCACTCCGGCAGCATGCAAACCGAGATGGACTACTACGGAGACAAGCTAAACCGCCTGGAGGTTGTCAAGAAGGTATTATCCGATTTCATCGAGGGCGATAAAAAGGATTTAAAGGGCAGAAGCAGCGACCTGGTCGGCCTTATCAGCTTTGCCCGGTATGCCGACACGAAATGTCCTTTGGTGCACAGCCACAATGTACTTATCGAGTTCCTGAAGAAAACCGAGATTGTCAAGATACGCAGCGAAGACGGCACAGCCATCGGCGATGCAATAGCCTTAGGAGCGGCGAGATTGCAAAAAGCTGAGGAAGAAATCCGGCAAAGAAGGCAACAATTGGTTTCGTCAGGCGAAAATATTTCAGACGCCGATGAAAGCGGCTTCAAGATCAAGAGCAAAGTTATAATACTGCTCACCGACGGTATTAATAATGCGGGTCAATATGATCCTCTCGAAGCAGCCGAATTAGCTAAAAAGTGGGGCATTAAAATCTACACGATCGGAATCGGCTCGTCACAGGCTTACACAACGATTCAGACGCCGCTCGGAACATACAAGATGCCGACCGGTCAGGAACTCGACGAAAGACTGCTGGAAGCAATCGCGGAAAAAACGGGCGCATTTTACGGCAGGGCCGACGATGCGAAGGCGCTTCGCAGTATTGTCGAAAAAATCGACGAGCTGGAAAAAACCGAGGTTAAGTCCGTTCAATACACCCAGTTCGCAGAGCATTTTGGGCCATGGACGTTGACAGCGCTGCTGGTATTAGCCGCCGAGATATTGGCAAGCTGTACGATATTTCGCAAAATACCATGAGACACGGAGTATAGGAATATCAATGAATCTTGGAAATGACAAAGCGTTGTGGTTTTTATTCGCCGTGCCAGCGGTTTTGCTGCCGGTGTACATCTGGTGCTTCTGGCAAAAGGCTCGTGCACTGAGAGTGCTGGCCAGCAGTGAGATGCTCAAAAAAATCAATAACGCCGTCAGCCTGAGAAGGCAGATGTTCAAAGCGCTGCTGGTGCTGGCAGCATTTGTCAGCATTGTTGCGGCCCTGACCGAACCCAAATGGAATCCGCAGGCCCAGAAGATAAAACGCCAAGGCCGGGACATCTGTATCCTGTTAGACACATCCCGCTCGATGCTGGCAGAAGATATCAAACCGAGCAGGCTGGAACGCTCGAAAATCGCCATCGCGGACCTGCTGGAAACGCTGGCCGGCGACCGGATAGCAATCGTTACTTTCGCAGGCAACAGCGTGGTAAAATGTCCCCTGACCCAGGACTACGCGTTTGTGAGAATGGCATTGGCCGACATATCCGCAGAGAGCACCAGCAGGGGCGGCACAATGATCGGCGACGCGATCCGCAAAGCCGCAGAGGAGGTTTTTGACAAACAGAGCCGGGAATTCAAGGATATCGTTCTGATTACGGACGGCGAAGAGCACGAAGGCTCTGAGAGCTTTCCGGTTCAGGCGGCAGAAAAGGCCGCGGCCGAAGGCATACGAATCATCGCAATCGGCCTGGGCGATGAGAACGAAGGCTCGCGTATTCCGATTACCGGCCCGACCGGCGGGACATCCTTTATGAAATACAAGGGCGAGGAAGTGTGGTCCAGGCTCGGCGGCGATTTGCTGAGGAATATTGTTTACGTGACCGAAGGCGGAAAATATCTGTCCGTCGAACCGGGAACGACCCTGGACCTGGGCCAGATCTATGAGAACCTGATAGCGTCGGCGGAAAAACGCGAGCTTGAATCGACGACAATGCTCAAGTACGATGAGAAATTCCAGATATTCGTGGCTTTAGGATTGGTATTGCTTATTTGTGAGGCATTTATAAGTGAACGCAGGAAAATATAAAACGATTTTTCATTTATTGCTGGTTCTGGTTATTGTGCAGGCGGCGTTTGCCGATTCGGCCAGAGTCTCCACGTCGCAGGGTAATAAGCTGTACCGGCAGGGTAATTTCAACGAAGCGATTAACAGTTACGATCAGGCCCTTTTAGAAACGCCCGGCGCTTTGGAACCGAAATTCAACCAGGCGAACAGCTTCTACAGGCTCGACGACCTCGGCAAGGCAATGGATTTATACAGGCAAGTTGCCGCCGAGGGCAAAGATATGAAACTTGTGGCTAAGGCCAAATACAACCTCGGCAATTCTTACTTCCAGCAGGGCTCCAAACAAAAAGACTCAAACCTGCAGAAGGCAATCGACGATCTGAAAACCGCAATCGGCAGTTGGAGAGGCGTACTGGATATCGAACCGGAAAACAAAAAGTCGGCAAAGAACATTGAAGTGGCCCGGCTGCTCATCAAGGACCTCCTCGACCAGCTTAACAAACAGCAACAGGACCCCAATCAGCCGCAGGATCCGAACCAACAACAGCAGCAGCAGCAGCAAAATTCACAGCAAGATCCGAATCAACCGCAGGACCAAAAGCAACAGCAGCAAGCCGCCGGGCAGGACCCGAACCAGCCGCAAGACCCTAATCAAGCACAGGATCAGCAGCAGAAACAACAGCAAGAGGACCAGAAACAGCAACAGCAGGCCGCCCCCGATACGAGGGCACAGGAAATTCTGGATAAAGAACAGCGCCAGCGAAAAGAAAGGCAGATTCTGCAAAGAGGCCCCTGGCAAAAAGTCGAAAAAGACTGGTAGCAAGAGCCAATAATGTTTATTTATGATTGGGTATTTCGAAAAAACAAAATGAAACACGCAAAACACATTATTCTGGTTTTTGCTGTAATGGCAACTCTGGCGGCAAGCGCTTCGGGGCAGGTGCAGGTTTCCGCCCAGGTCGATTCCGGAAAGGATATATACGTCGGTGAGGGTTTTAATTTCTATATCGTTATCCAGGGATCCGATAAGGCCGGTCAGGTCGATTTGGAACCATTGCGAGAGTACAATGCGCAAAGTATGGGCAACAGAACGCAAAGTTCTCTAAATATTATAAACAACAAAACAACCCAGACTGTCACGACGATTATGACCTATACCCTGACCGCGAGCCAGGCCGGGCCGATCCGGCTACCATCGCTGGCGGTCGAGCATGAGGGGAAAAAATATCAGACAAATCCGGTAGCCGTAAATATCATTAAACCGGGCACGACCGATCAACTGGACCTTGAGGTGACATTGTCGCAGCAGCAGTGCTACGTCGGCCAGCCGGTTATTATGACGGTTAAGTTTTACATCTCGGCCAACATAGGTGAATTTCAATTCAACATCCCGGCTTTCAGCAGTGATGAATTTTATATCGAAGAACCTGATGTCTCGAACCCGCAGGCAAAACTTTATCGCCTCGATACGGGAATAACCGTCATGGTCAGCCAATACAGGCTCGTTCATAAGG
>JBARRE010000334.1:0-1843 GCA_049644065.1 Sedimentisphaerales bacterium
GGCGCCGGCTCGATTATCGCGAGAGTCGACAGCGTCCAGAACACGAATGACTGGGCCAAGGCCGGCGTTATGATTCGCGAGACGCTTGATGCAGACTCGGCGCATGCCTTTGCCTGTGTCACTCCCGCCAATGGAGTCGCCTCGCAGGGACGACCCGATACGGGTGCCGCCAGCTTCAACACCGCTCAGGGCGGGATTACTGCACCTCACTGGGTGAGACTGGAGCGTAGTATTTCCGGCAACTTTGAGGTTTGGCATTCGGCGGACGGTTTTAATTGGCAGCACGTAACGGGCGCCACGCTGCAGAACATACCGATGGGCTCGAATGTCTATATCGGTTTGGCGGTGACGAGTCACGATGCCGCTCTGACATGTCAGGCTGTATTCTCGAATGTCACGATTGCTGGGACATTCAATCAGAATCAGCAGTGGGCGCACCGGGATATCGGCATAGCCAGCAACGCAGCCGAACCGCTTTACGTGGCGGTTTCCAACAGTGCCGGCACACCTGCGGTTGTAGTACACGATGATCCGGCCGCAGCAACAATAGACACATGGACAGAGTGGGTCATCCCGCTGCAGGCTTTTGCCGATCATGGTATAATCCTGACCGACATTGACAGGATTGCAATCGGCATAGGAACCAAGAGCGTCATGGCGATCCCCGGCGGTTCGGGCAAGATGTTCTTTGACGATATCCGTCTGTATCGACCCGCTCCATAAGCCCGGATTAATCCGGCAATTGAGACTGCGTGGTTGAAGCGGCAGGTTTGTTTTGATTCGGGGCCTGTACTGATTGATTCGGTGTGGGCCCCGATATTATTTGCTTTTTTGTTGCCGGTTTGTTATGAGCATTACACCGTAAATGAGAGAAACTCCCGGGCGAGCAATTTCGTATACTTGCCGGGCTTGCCGTCTCCGATTACCTTGTTGTCGAATCTGACCACAGGAACGGTGTCCTGGGTGGTTGAGGCGATGAGAAGCTCGTCCGAACCGGCCGCCTGCTCGACCGTCAGCGATTCTTCGAGGACTTCCAATCCGATATTCCTGCCTGCTTTGATTGCAAAATCGCGGGTAATGGATGGCAGAATATTTACCGTCAGCGGGGCGGTCTGCAAAGCCTGCCCCTGGACGGCGAAAAATGCCGAGCCTGCCCCTTCGGTTATCAGGCCTGACTCGTCGACAAGAATCGCCTCGCCACAGCCTTTCCTGGCGGCATCGTTGCTGGCCAGGACGTTCGCCAGCAGGTTGAGGGATTTGATGTCGCACCGTTTCCATCGCCAGTCGGGATGAGTTGAGACTGCTATGCCCTGGGTCTTTTCTTCTGTGTTGTCGGACAGTTCGGAGACGGTCAGGAAGAAATTCGGCTTTAAATCGGCGTTCCAGACACGCTCTCGCGGCTCCGAACCACGGGTAATGTGAAAATATATCTTGGCGTTGGCAATGCCGGCCGCATCGAAGGCCTTGAGAATCCGTGTACGAATCAGTTCGATGTCCACTCCGCCTATTTTAACCGCCGACAGGCTGCCGGCGAATCTCTGCAAGTGCTCCTGGAGGGCGAAAATCTTGCCGTTATAGCTCCGCATTACCTCATAAACGCCGTCGCCGAAGAACATGCCGCGGTCAAAATAGACCGGTTCGAGCTCCTTTGCCGGCACGATTTTGTCCTGTATCATAGCTATCTGCATCAAATCGCTCCTGAAAAATGCCGTCGATCAGAATTCCAACTTCATATTCGGCAATAGAATACAAAAATATCCAATAATTTGCTTTACAAAAAAGGCTTAATGTGTAAAATACGTCCTCGAATTGAATTTTTGAAAGTTTAGAAACCTGGAGTTTT
>JBARRE010000335.1:0-2728 GCA_049644065.1 Sedimentisphaerales bacterium
GCTTTAGGAGTATCCAGACCTCCGATTATCGTGTACACACTCAAACCATCCATGCCATCTTCATATATCCCTCGGTAAGCAGTGGCACGGCCAGTCACTTCTGACATAATGTCAAACGCGTAGTCGATATTATCTTGCAGGCCTTTGATATGGGCCATCAATTCATACCCGCCAACGACCACGCAGCCCGCTACTTTCGCTGTAGATATATCCTCTCCGCCGGCAAACAAAGTTGCCTGGAGACTGTCTTCGGCTGCTTTGGATATTGCCAGTGCATCATCAAGTCGATCAACTTTAGCCGCGCCCATTATCAGGCAGCCGCCAGAGCCCATAATGCTGTCGTAATCAGCGGGATCAAAACACGTGTACGGGCTGCTCAGACTACTGAGCCTGTTGAACATATCGAACAAACTCGCGACAGTGCCGTTGATGTTAGACCAGAAGGATTGGATCGTCGTTCCGGAATGCATCTTACCGACTTTCTTGTTATCTACAATAATCAGAGGGGAAATGTCTCCTGACGCGGCCATTTGGCACAACTTGGTGCTCACAATGTACGCGTTCCGAGCAACTTCTGGGGAATGGGCTTCACTTGAAGTTGGCAGAGTCATAATTACACCCACGTTCTTGCTCGGATTCTTAATTCCAATATATCGGGCGTATCTCTTGGCAATTTCTATCAATTCAATAACGCTTTCGCTGCCTATATTGCCCCCTGCACCAAAACAGATCATGATGCGATCAACCTGAGCTCCGAATGTTTGTCGGGCAAGGTGTAGAATGTCTTGCCGATGTTGCTGGACAACTTGCAAGGCCTTTTCGGTGTCTGCGGCGGTCTGCTTCTCTTGGTCATTGCTTATGAGGAATTTCTGGCTCTGGGGGAGATCGAGCAAGTCCAAATCATGGTGCGAAGTGTTCACAGCCAGAGCTTTCTTGTAGCCCAAGTCATAGAAAGACTTTACCAGTCTTCCTCCGCACCCACCCGCTCCGATCCAGGCATAGCGAGTGGAGCCTTTGCTCTGGTCCTTAACAGGGCAAGGATGGTGATCCTCGGCTTTTTCTAAGATGGCAGCCTCGGACTTTCCCTCGCAGATAAGTGGTCTCTTATGTTGCATATGGTATCGTATGTAAAGACACGACATACGACTGACGAGTGTCATCCGTAGCCACAAAAGATTCATGTCTAAACTCGAAAGTCGTATGTCGCGTGATGTCCGAAGAAAATCAATGAGCACAGACAGCCATACAACTGCTTATTTCTTCCAAGCGAGTGCTGGGACTATCCAAGCCTCCGATAATCGTGTATACCCTGAGGCAGTCCCTATCATCTTCATATATCCCTCGATGGATTGTTGCCCGGCCGGTTATTTCTGACAAAACGTCGAAGGCATAGTCTATGTTGTTCTGCAAACCTTTGGTATGGGCCATGAGTTTCTTTCCACCCACCACAATACAACCAGCCAGTTCCGCTGTGGACAAGTCGAAGCCGCCGGCAAGCAGTGTTTTTTCGAGGTTCTCTTTCACCGCCTCAGATAGGGCATACGGGTCGTCAAACGCCTTGACTTTGGTCAGACCCATGATGGCACATCCGCCGGACTCCATAATGCTGCGGTAGTCCATTGGGTCAAAGGAGGTATACCGGCTGTTCAACGAACTGAGCCTGTTGAAAATATCAAACATGCTTGCCACAGTGTTGTTGATGCTGGGCCAGAATGACTTTACCGTCATTCCAGGATACATCTTCTTGATTTTGTCGTTATCGACGATGATAAGAGGCGATATTTCGGCGGACATGGCCATTTGGTTCAAGGTGGTGGCAACTCTATGCGCGTTCTCGGCGACCAATGGAGAACTGGCTTCACCAACAGTGGGTAAAGTCATGATAACGCCAACCTTACTATTTGGATTTTCCAATCCGATGTACCGCGCATATCTCTTTGCTATCTCAATCGATCCAATAACACTGCCGCTACCCGTTCCACCACCTGCACCAAAGCAGACCATAATATGGTCAACTTGTGTCCCAAATGTCTTCCTGGCAAGGTGCAAGATTTCTTGCTGATGTTGCTGAACAGCTCTTTCACCTCTCTCCATGTCCTTGCCGGCTCCTTGCTCGCCCGTGTCCATTAAGAATTTCTGGCTTTGGGGAATATTGAGCAGGTCAAGATCATTGTGAGTTGTGTTGAGAGCCAACACCTTCCTGTAGCCTAGGTCATAGAAAGACTTCGCTAACCTTCCTCCGCACTGACCTGCACCAATCCAAGCATAGCGGGTAGAACCTTTGTTCTGGTCCTGAACGCCGGTCTCTTCTTTGATGCGAGGTTCATAGTGCTCCAAATCTAAAACCGGTACTAACCATTCCTTGGCCTTAGATTTACTTTTCGCCCTTACCTGCTTTGGCTTTTGAGCAACCTTCTTCACTGATTTATTGGTGACCTTAGTCTTCATAGTTGCTCTTTTTGTTTTTTTGACTGGTTTCTTTGCCATTTTCTTTCTCCTACTATAGGATCGTTCTTTTGTTAACGCTCTTTTCGCCGCCTGGTTGTTGGACACTCGTTGTGTCCGTTCAAAATTACATCGGTATATATCGACTCACTAAGGAAGGTATATTGGTTCAGCGTGAAACGGACATTGTCCACTTACGGTTAATAGAGTACCTTGCCTTCGGCAAGGAGGTTTTCTTAGGCATAAGGGAGTTCTGGCTTACCATCTCGAGAAAGTGTGCTGG
>JBARRE010000336.1:0-7164 GCA_049644065.1 Sedimentisphaerales bacterium
CAATAAGCTGTTACGACTACAATACAGCCAAGCTTATATCTCAGACCGGCGTTCAGATGATACTTGTTGGCGACTCTGCTGCGCAAGCCGTGCTTGGATTCGATACCACCCTGCCGGCAACAATGGATTTTATGGTTACTATAACTGCTGCCGTTCGTCGAGGGGCGCCAAATGTTTTTCTGGTTGCCGATATGCCGTTTTTGTCGTGTCAAGTCGGACTAACCGAGGCAATAAAGAACGCCGGCCGATTCGTTAGCCAGGCAGGAGCACAAATGGTTAAAATCGAAGCGACCAGCCCTTGCCTGAATGTAATCAAAGCAGTCAGTGACGCCGGCATAGCCGTGATGGCACACATCGGCATAAGGCCGCAAAGCATAAGCAAGATTGGTCGCTTCAAGGCTGAAGCAACCACGGCAGAGATGGCCGCCGAACTAATTAGTCTTGCCGAGCAAATGATAAACAACGGTGCCAGCTCGCTGCTGATCGAAGGGACCGCTGCCGAAGTGGCCGAGATAATCACCAAACGCTACGAAGTGCCGGTGATAAGCTGTGGTTCGGGGCCGGGCTGTGACGGGCAGATTTTGATTGCACCCGATATTTTAGGGCTGACACAGGGCCCGAGTCCGAAATTCGCGAAGAGTTACGATAATTTGGCTGAGAGTACACTTAAGGCGTTTAACGCCTACGCCGATGAAGTAGAAAAAGGCCGGTTCCCCGACACGGGGCACAGTTACCATATGAAATCGGGAGAGTTCGAGAGGCTGCAGAAATTACTTAACGGCAGACTTTAAGTATACGGCAACAATCTCAAACTCAACGTCATCCAGTCGAAGATCTTCAATGACGAAAGTCCGCTGAGAAAGTAAAATCACCTAATGACAACGCACCGCATCTGTTTCTGATCGCGAATCAGCAGTTTGCCATCGACCAGGGCAAGCGGTCCCCAACACTGATTCGTATCGAGCAGCTTGGCACTCGCCAGTTCCTTATAACTCGCCGGATCAGGCTCGATAAGATGCAGAATCCCCTTCTGCCCGTCGACGCTGAGAATCAGCCCGTCCGCCAGAATGAAGCCGCCCTTATCGAATATGGGCGAACGCCCTGTTTTCCACTTGACCTTGCCGTCGAGGTCCATACACACCATCCCATCCCGCCGGGTGTTCGTCGTGCAGTGGGCGTACAAATGCCCCTTGTAGAGCACTGCCGGATGGACGTGCGTGCCGAAGTCGTCGGTCTTGTACAACTCGGTCACGGCATAAGAATCGCCCTTCTTGGCAACCTTTATCATTGCCGAGCCGGCCTCATACCCGCCGGTAATAAAAAGTCGGCCATCACCGATTTCCGTAACATTTGGAACAGGAATCCGGCAACTCCAGCCCTCATAGATCCAGAGTCTCTTGCCCGTCCCGGGGTCCATTCCCAAAACCTCGCCGCCCGATCTATCTCTGGCACCGGCCGTGATCATGACCAAATGGTCATCGCCAGCGATTTTCACGATTGCCGGACTGACATAACCAACGCCGCTTGGAAGTGCGGGCGAGGCCCACTTGACCCGACCGGACAGTTTATCGTAAGCGACGACGCCGGCCTTCGGCGTCTGCGATGCCACGATAAGCGAATCACCGTAGATCAGCGGGCTCTGACTTATAGCCCACCTCGGCACATTTCCGCCGTCATAGTCCTTCCAGATGTTCTTGCTCCAGACCGGCTTGTGCGTGTTCTTGTCGAAGCAATATAAATCGCCGAACGACCCGCACGTGTAAACGTAGTTGCCGTCAATCGAGGGCGTGCTTCTCGATCCCGGATGGCTCACCCTGCCCGGCGCATCGTACGAATACGACCACTGCTCTTTGCCCGTAACCAAATCGAGGCATCGCAGCACATCTTTGTCACTTCCATCCCGATCCAGGACATAGACCTTGCCCTCACTGACGGCCGCCCCGCCATAGCCGGCTCCGAGAGAGATTGTCCAGAGCACTTTCGGACCGTCCTCGTGCCAGGACCGCAGCAGACCTTTCTCCGGTGAGATTGCATTTCTATCCGGCCCAAGATACTGCGGCCAATCGGCCAGACTGCTGCAAGCCGCCACTATTACAATTACTGCTATCAATATCGTGTTAGTCTTCATGATGTTTTTACTCCTGCCAAAAATAATTAGAGTTTCTTTATATTCACTTTTTTTCAATGGGTTAATTCGGCTTTTGTGCTGCGGCGTCTGGGCAGACGCTCGTATATCAGTCAGCCGGTATGTAACCAGAATCCCTCATATAAAAGATTTCGCAATCTATTCAGGCTATTCATTCCATAACATTACCAAATTCATCCCGGACTTTCAACTGATTTCATCCTTTTTATAACACACCGGCTATGTCCTTCCCGACTACCTGCAGAGCCCGAAAATAAACGCTACAATCAAAACAATCGTTACAAACAGAAAAACCGTTACATTCGGACGCGATACTGGCACTTAATTATAGCTCTTTGATGATTTGGCTGAAGGAAGGAGGATGTATGGTGTATTGAATATACACTGTACCGCAAGCCCCTGCTTTGCTCAACCCTCTCCTCCAGGCAGGGGCTTTTTTTTGGCAAGTCTATGGCCGGCATACTTACAAAAAGAACTGGCAGTCCCGCAAGCTGCCAGCTCTTTTCATATTACAGGCGTTTTGTTTTGTGTCGCGGGCATCCCCTCGACAAGCTCGGGGCAGGATCTGCCCGCGATTCGAGGGCGAGACGCCCTCGACACATGGCCTACTGTGCCAGGGCCGCGATTTGTTATGGGCTCACGGCACGGTTGTAGATGCGTACGTCGTCGATCAGGCCGGAGAAGAAAGAGGTTGAATCAAGGTCTTTTGAAGCACCTATATTCAAACCGCTATCCGAAGGTATTCCAGAGACGGCATAGCTATCTTCAGCAACTAAAACTCCATCCACATATAATAGCCTGTGAAATGTATCCATGTCATACACAACGCCGACATGGTGCCACTGAACATCGGTGATTACAGTTTCCGACACTAATGCACCGAAGTACATATCGCTGAATCCGGTCATGAGTTTGCCCTCTGAGGGATTTATACCAAGCCATGTTCCACCGAAATCTCCTGTTTGAGATATAATCACTTGTCCCGGCGCACCGCCCTTAATCCAGGTAAACGCACTTAACGAGCCATTCGACGGATTGAGGATAAAGGGCGTACTGATGTAATCATCTACCCCATCGAACTGCAGCGAGCCGCCTGCTTTACCGCCAGCAGGCTGCCAGACCGGATCGCCAATGACAACTGCATCGTTATCACCAACGGTAATGTCCTGGGCGATATCGCCTTCTGCTTCGTCCAAGGGCCAGTGTGCTATGAGCGTACGGTCTATTGGTTCTATGTATTCTATAAGAACCTCTAAATCCTGAATGTCAACGATGCCGTCGCCCCAAGGCATCGGGCCAATATCACACAGGGGGTAGTTTTCTCCCCAGTGATCAGTTATGATCACAATGTCTTTCACATCCACAATTCCGTCGCCGTTGAGGTCAACAACTGGATCTATTGACGCCTGCCATATGTCGTAACCACCAAATCCGCCGGGCCGATTCGATTCGATGTACAGTGTCTGTCCATCGACCGATATGTCTGCTGACAGTTCGTCCGATGAACTGTTAATAGGTGTCCCAAGTCTGTCAGGTGGATTCCAATCGCCAGAGACTGCATCACGAATTGTTATCCAAAGGTCATCCGACGCCCCTTGTTGTGAAACACCAAAGACAAGCACGCGTCCGTCGGCCGAGATAGAAGGACACCACTCGACACCAGGAGGATTGACCTGCGTGAGTTGCACTGGGACGCCCCAGTCATCTGAAGTCGTCGCTCGGGTCGATACAAATAAATCCGCATCGCCACCGAGAGAACCGGTTAGGTAGTACAACTGCAAACCGTCAAACGAGATGCTCGGCTCACCCGTCCCAGGTTTTAAACCGTTAATCACTGGGCCAAGATTGACGGGTTCCTTCCAGGGATCGTCTTCCCTCTCTCTCTTCGCGACCCATATGTCTGCTACGCCGAATTTGCCAGGTCGGCGGGACTCGAAGTAGAGTTCCAATCCGTCAGTTGAAATATCCGGCTCAAGATCTATCGACGAACTGTTGACGGTAGGTCCGAGGTTTATCGGTGTTCCCCATTCGTCGTCCTTTGTTGGGCGGGTGGCCACATACAGATCATGATTTCCATAACCACCAGTACGATTTGAACTGAAGTAAAATGACAAACCGTCAGCAGATATGCTCGGTCCCCAGTCATTTGCCGAGGTATTGATGTTTTGTCCAAGATTGACTGGCTCCCCGAATTTGAAATCCGCCTTCGCATTTCCGCCGCCCACGATAACAGCGGCCACAACTCCAACTACTACTAATCTTTTCCTGTAAACATTCAACCATTTCATACTACACCTCACTTTCTGCCCTCTAAGGCAATAAAACACAAAAATTCTGTTCGACGCTCGAACCATTGATCCACCCATATCTCCGTAAGAAATTTCTTATCTCGCAGAAATTCTTGTGATTTTTTGAAAAAATTTGGGCAACATCGAGTATTTTCAAGAGATGCTTGATTTTCGGCCTGTTTTCGGGTATAATTAATCTTGCCGCAAGAAGGAAATTCCGCTCTTATCCGGCACAGAATCTGGGCTTAAAAGATGGAAAACTCCGATTGGACAGAAATTGGGGGAGCAAGGCAGAAGTTTCTGACCACCCACTGGTCCATGCTCGAAGGCATCAAGAAACGCGGTGACAAAGAGCGTAACCTGATCGGACTGCTGCTGGAGCGGTACTGGAAGCCGGTTTACTGCTATCTTCGCCGGAAGGGCTACGATAATGAGAAGGCCAAGGATTTAACGCAGGGCTTTTTTCATGAGGTCGTACTAAATCGAGACTTGATCGACCGTGCGGACCCATCGAAGGGGAGCTTTCGCACATTGCTGCTTCATGCTCTGAATCACTATGTCGTCGATGAGCATCGAAAAGAGTCGGCTCGCAAACGCATCCCCAAAGATAAGCTCGTACAGCTTGATATTGCCGATCCGCCGGCCCTGCCGGAGATTGTGGATGAACTTGGCCCGGAGGAAACGTTCAACTATGCCTGGAAGGCGGACTTGCTCGAACGTGCCTTGTCGGAAGTCAAAGAAAGCTATGTAAAACAAGAAATGGAAAACCACTGGCACGTCTTTCGAGACCGCATCATACAGCCGCTCTTAGAGAACCAGCCGCCAATTCCACTCAAAGAGATATGCCGCCGGTACGACATAGAAGATGAAGCTACGGCATCCCATATGATCGAGACTGTCAAGAGACGTTTTCAAAGCGTATTGAGGAAACAGGTACGTCAAACGGTCCTCACAGGTCAGGTCGTCGAAGAGGAATTGAAAGAAATTCTCAAATTTTTTGAAAAACAGAGCGAGATTTAAGATTTTCTTACGGAAATAATAATAGGAATGCTTAACTGCGCCTTAATAGGCAGGGCATTTTGTCCATAAGTCGAAGTTGTGTAAGATTAATCCCGGAGGCGCCATGAAAGATGACACCTCAATATTCGGTGCGAAACCCGACAATCTGGATCGATTGCTTCGTTTCGCTCTGGAACCGCCGGAAGAGGAAAATCAAGCCGCACAAACGGCATCTTTGGATACACTCACCGAAAGACCCGGCGGTCGAATAGACAAATACAAACTATCACGAATCCTCGGTGAAGGCGGCATGGGAATCGTATATTTGGCCCAGCAAGAAGAACCAGTCAGGCGCCAGGTTGCTCTGAAAGTCATCAAGCCCGGTATGGATTCCAAACGAGTCATCGCGCGCTTCGAAGCGGAAAAACAGGCACTGGCACTCATGCAGCATCCGCTTATAGCCGGCGTCTATGATGCGGGTCTGACGCTCACCGGCCGGCCGTACTTCGTCATGGAATACGTCAAGGGAATACCGATTACCGAATATTGTGACCACCACAAACTCACGATTGAAGAGCGGCTTGGTTTGTTTGTGCAGGTCTGTCAGGCCGTGCAGCATGCCCATCAGAAAGGAATCATTCACCGCGACATCAAACCGTCGAATATCTTAGTTTCGGTAGAAAATGACCGGGCCATTCCAAAGATTATTGATTTCGGTGTCGCTAAGGCCACCGGTAAGCCGCTGACCGAGCGCACGCTACAGACCGAAGATAGCCAGTTGCTGGGCACGCCTGAATACATGAGCCCGGAGCAGGCGGACATGGTTACCGAAGATATCGACACCCGCTCGGATGTCTATTCATTAGGTGTGCTGCTCTACGTTCTGCTGACCGGCGTTTTGCCTTTCGAGTCTGAGACACTCCGGGAAGGTGGGATCGAAAATATCCGAAAGACAATTCGCGAAACCGATCCCAAGACACCGAGCACACGCCTGACCAAACTGGGCGAGGAAGCCAGGAATGTTGCTGAGAAACGAAGGACCGAAGTTGGAACTCTGGCCAGACGCCTGCATAAAGAACTCGAATGGATTCCGCTCAAGGCCATGCGCAAAGAACGCTCCGAGCGCTATCGTTCGGCATCGGAATTGGCCGATGACGTCGAGAACTATCTGAAGGGCGCTCCTTTGATCGCCGGACCACCGACGAGTATCTATCGCCTTAAGAAATTTGTGCGACGGCATCAATCGTTGGTGGCTGGCCTTATCGCCGTCCTTGCTGTACTTACTGCAGGCATTATCGTATCCTCAGTCTTTGCACTTAAAGCCCAGCGTCAGGCCCAAAGATCAGACGCCATTGTGGATTTTCTCACGAAGGACGTGCTGGGTTTTGCTAAGCAGGTCATTGGGCGTGACGCCACGGCGATGGATCTGCTCGATGCCGCCACTGAGAAGCTTGACGAGGGGGTGTTTCAGGACCAGCCCCTGACTGAGTCATCGGTCCGCTTTAGCATGGGAAACCTCATCAAGGAGCTTGGCTACTTTAAAAAAGCGATACCTCACTTGGAACGGGCAAGAGAGATTTCCATTGAACACAGTGGTGTAGGCATACACCCTCATCTCATCATGAACTACCTCGGATTAGCTTATCTCCATTCAGGGGAACTTAAAAAAGCCGAAACACTATTCCAACAGATCATACAGGAGAAGGAGAAAAGTCACAAGATACCCGGAGC
>JBARRE010000337.1:0-10396 GCA_049644065.1 Sedimentisphaerales bacterium
CTTTTAAAACTGTGTCTGATCCTACTGTTTCGTGACAAAATCATCACATAACAACATTTACTGAAACGGCTATGATCAGTAATCTTTAAGGTTCTGCATCCACTCAGGCCAATCGATTGACTGAACGCCGCCGCCGAGAGTCCAGGGGCCTGATTGAGCATACTTTCGATGCCATTTAAGGGTCCACAGTTCTTTAAGCCCAACTTTACGAGCAGAAAAATCCAATAACAGACAACCGGCGAATCCATCGTGCCGGTCGAGACAATATCGTCCCATCTGAGCGTCATCGTTCCACTCCTGACCGCTATAAGTGGGAGGTGTGTCCGTATGTAGCGCCCAGCCGTTATAACGCTGAGCCTCCAGGAACAAGGGGATATATCCTGCCCCAGCCACCGTTGGTCCGCGCCAGAAGAAATCCGGAGTTCCCCGTTCTTGATGTGGTTCCCGGCCTGCAGGTGGATCGACAACCCAGCCATTGATTCCGTAACTTCCCTTCATTTGTGCTGGCTCACCCTGCCAGTACCAGTGAGAATCTCTCATATATCCCCAGGCCATCGTTACACCTGTACCCGATACATGTCCTTCGGCACCGGAATCCACACCATATTCATCCACCCACGGTTTCGTCGCGTTCGGACAACAGGTAAACTCATCATCCCACTTATAGTAATCCCTAAGTGCGTAAACCCATCGATTGTCGGACGGAGAGCCCATCATGAATCGGCTGTTATAGTCTTCGGCGTACATCGAAAAGAATAGGCCCCACTGCTTGAGCTTGCTTATGCACGCAACGCTCTTGGCTTGCAATTTGACACGCTGCAATGCCGGTATTAAAATCGACATTAATAACGCAATAATAGCGATTACTACCAAAAGTTCAATTAATGTAAAACCACTCGTTCTTTGCTTGTACATAACCAAACTCATTTTCCATATATTTCTGCTACGAAACTAAACTATGGGATGCGCAAAACGAATATTCTGTTCCGCCGTTTTAAAACAATCCTGTGACCTTTAGATCCTTCTTCAATTCAATTCCTATTATGCCTTTAAAACTCCTTCTCTGTAGCAGTAAAATCGGTCAAAATTAAAGGTTTTTCTAAGTTGTAAACAAATCAGATAACGTTATGTCAGAGCCATTCTTGCCATACCCTTTTGATTCGCCCTGTTCTATCACAAATCACTATATCAACCACTCAATTAGCCGCAACTTCAACTATCTCCTTACTACGGAGCAACGACGCCTAAAGTGTATGAGAAATAATCCACGTCGATCGCACCCATCTGACCACTTGCTCCCAGGCCCATACCGATGTAGCTGTCGTCATAGTCGCTGCCGCTTCCGGCGGAAACAATAAAATCATTCGATGTCAGAGATCCATCCAAATACACCTTAACCATGTGAGTTCCGGTTCCTGTAGTGTCCACCTCGATAGTAATCCAATATTCATGCCACTCTATTGGGTCGAGCGGTAGAATGTTCAATGACTCGCCATTACCATCATATTCCCAAGGGTCACAGTCACCATCGGTCACCAGGTTGTTCATAACCAAACCCGCCTGGCCACCAACATCGCCAAACGTGGTAGTTACGACATTATCTTTCATAGACTCTGACGCTAAAGTCAGTGAGAACGAAATAATGCTGCCGTTAGTCAATTGACGGGCACTGAAGTTCCCCTTGCCGTTATCATGGCCAAGGTAACCATTGCCACCTGCCGGCCAGACTGTTCCGGCGGGAAGCGTTTGATTCTCACCATCGCCGTCCGGCCTTGGATACATCGGGTCTGAAGGATCACCGGAAGCAACACGGGCACGGAACGAGATGGTAACGCCAGTATCGAGCATCGCATCTGCAGCCGGCCCGGCTTCATTCGTAACACTGTGGCCGAAATAGACCTTGCGGTTGCTCGGATCGGGTATCCCATTATTGTCGGGCCTGCCCGGATCCTGCAAACGAATATACCCGTCTAACAAAGACACACCACCCGGATTGCCATCACCGATTGCAGTTTCGTCCCACTGATCCGAGCCGTTTTCGTGGTTCCAGGTTCCGTCGAGCGCAGTGTATTCCCCACCCGCGACGGCTGCGTCACAGGTGTAGGTATATGTGTTAATCCACCCACCGGGTGGCGGCTCTGGTAACGGCTCCGGCTCTGGCTCCTTTGGCAGCATATATAGCCGGATATCGTCAAAGAAAATTTTACCTGAGCCACCAGCCTGGGGATTAACTTTGTCGCCAAAGCCGATTGCAATGCTGTTGACATCGGTCAAATCTACACCCTGGTCGCTGAAGTTCTTCAGGTCGATATTCCATTCCGTCCAGGAGTTGATCAGCGTTGCATCGGGATCATCGTGATAAACTATCCCGGTCGTGCCGTTAATGTTTGCGATCTCCACGTACATTTGTGCCGCCTCATTACTGGTCAGACCGATATCCTGGTCGGTCCAGGGGCCCACGCCATTGCTCGTGACATTGGAGAATATGGCCTCACATGCGACACCGGGATTGTGGCTGGTCACTGCCAGCCCGATATACATCGGTGTATTCATGCCGGTCGGTATAGACGAACCCAACTGTGTCCACGAACTGCCGTCGGCTGAGTAATATGCCCTGACAAGCCCGCCGATTGTACGCTCTATTTTTACCCAATGGGGTGTGGTAATATCTGCTTGAGCGTCGCTGGCAGTACCGTCCACCGTACGGCGTCCAAACCAAACTCCGTTGCCAGGCGTGACAGCCACCATTGCGAACACCGAGTCCGGATCGAGCGAATCGCGAATCATAATGCCGGCCTTGGCCCAGTCGTTTGTGTTCTCCACGCTCTCGACTTTTGCTATAATCTCACCGGCGCCGGATAGCTCCTGCCAGGCGAAATGGAACTGGTCGGATTTGTCCCAGATATCCGCCCCACCTCCAGTTATCGTGTAAGTGCCGGCTGGTTCCTCTACGAAAACACCCATATATGCCGGATGACCTCTGAACCATAGCGACAGTGTATTGAGCCCTTGTTCTGTCCAATACCTGGTTTCGGTCAGTGTCTTTGTTGCTTCTGAATACTTCACGTATCCTTGTTTGTTATTATTGTACGAATACGGCATTGACTGTTTGCCGCTGTGAACTATAATTTCCTCAGTATAAGAGTCCGTGCTGCCATCGCCTATCTCTGAGCCGGTACCGTTACCCGGTTTATAAGGAGCAGCTCCCGGTTCGCCATAGCCAAATCCATCGTGCCATGCGAACCATATCTGGTTGTCGCCCGCATCATAGTCTTCAAAATCATCCAAAGTAAGAAGCTCGGCGATTGTAAAGCTCCACACCTTGCCTTTGATGATGGTTGCATTGTCGGCTTCGACCTCATCGATCCGCCAGTAGTAACTCTGACCTAATTCGAGAGTCTCCGGTGTAGTATAAATAATAAGATTCTGCCGGTCACGATATATACCCGTTGTATCGGAAGTATCTGCATTGTATACATCCTTGAAATTGGTTCCGAAATACACATCGTGCCGGGCAGCCGTCTCTCCCGCCTTCCAGCTTAGCGGGGTCGCCTCTGCCCGGTCCACAGTTGTATCATTCTTTGGATTCGGGCCCCATACCGCTCTCGGATCAACGGTTCCACCGATCATATAATTGATAGCATTTCGGAATATTTTTTCACCTTCTGCGGTGAAGTTCCACGCTCCCCATGGAGTAGGAGGAGGCCCGTCGGATTCTCTTGTGCCGGCGAACAACATCAGACGCTTATCGGCAGGAATCTGACCGGCGCCATCGTAGAACTCGACGCCAGGTTCCCATTCGGCAATCCAGGGCAGCTCAGTCCCTACCTCCCTGGCGAGCAGTGTGCCGTTGCCTACATTGTCGGCGTTTATGGATGAGGTGTGACCCGAACCTATGTTTGGATCCACAACCTGAACCAGATTGTCCTCACTGAGCGTTACGTTGGCAAATATAGGATGGCCGGGCTCTACGACTTTCAGCGCAGGAGCACCACCAAAGTTGATCTGAGAACTGGAATCGATCCACTTCCAACGGTTGCTTCTGGCTATTAACGCCTGCATTAATATAAGCGGCGTCGTAGCGGAATTCCACTGGGTCGGCTCTTCGCCCTCGTCATATCGGGCGCTGTTACTTGTGCGACTAACAATTATCAGATCGGCGGCGTTAAGGTCATCTATCTTGCCGGCATCAAGCTCCATCCAGTGATCATGCCGGACATCAACCGAGTGTCCTTCGGACTCAAGCCAATCCACCAATCCCTGGTCATCCTGGACACCATCCTGGTCATAGTCATGGGCTTCATTCACTACGATAATATGACCTGTTTTGACCGTTCCAAGCGCGTAGTTGATCGCCGCTTCCAAAAGCATATAGGCATTCTCATTCCATACGGGATATGAGCGCTCGTCAAAACCGAAACAGATACGTATATCCGCCGCTACAGCGGGACTACCGTCCGAAGGAGCTACGGGCAGTGTAGCACCTTTTTCGTAGATATATATGACGTCATATGTCTGTCCGTCAACCAGAGCAGCAGTGGCAATTACTGTTGCATCGTTGCCTGCTATACCTTTACCGAATCGGGCATCGCCGAGTTCACCGGTAAGATTGTTTAGAACAGTAACTGTACCGCTGAGATCCGCAGCCAGGGGGTGTTCCGGTCCGACAATCTCTATATCCGTGGTAGTTACCTCATCACCCCCACCGCTATCAAGCGTCAAACCCATTTCGTCCCAGGCCCAGGGCTCGGTTATGATCATTGGCGTTTCAATCTCTGTGATTTTCTCCCTGATTCCGCTGGAGTTGACCGATTCGGAGATAAAAACCAAATCCGCTTCGGCGGCGGCAATCTCCATATCCGCTTCGCTCTCATCGTCGTCAAAATAGGTTACCGTGTGTCCGAGTCCTTCCATGAAGACCTTGAGCACATCGTCAACCCCACCCGGATCGGCCGCGTCGTCCATCGCCGAGATGAACAGGATATTGCCCCCCATGACTGCCGAGTTGGAAAAACTCAGTGCTAATGCCAGGCAGATTAAGATTCCTGCGAATTTTTTTTCAAACATAATGTTTCCTCCAAACAAAAGTTATTGTTTCCAAAGTGAAAAATTCCGAAAAGAACGATACGACAGAGAATAAAAAGAAATTAATCTGCTTGATTTAATGATGCCTCCTTCATTCAAAAGCCAAAATTGCCTTGAAAATCCGGTCGGTGGGATAAAAGCCCGTTAAATGGCTGAAATCCACAAATCTCAACCAGTTATTTTGTACCAAAATGACCACCCTCGCGTCAAGAAGAATCTTCGCTCTCGATTACCCGTTTTGGCACATTATATGCAGAAAACCTCCTTATGTATGTTAAACCCGTTTTTCTAACAATAACACAAGGAGGCCTTAAAATGATTGGAAAAGATTTTATCATCAACAAGACAAGATGTCTACTAAATGAATTCATCGCCCCCAATCGCTGAAAAAACTGACAAGCCAAAGTAAATAAATTTTACACCAGGCTATCGGAGCAATACTTCTATCAAGTTCGCTGGTCATAACAGATTTTGGCCGATGGATACAGGATGATCGCTCTGATATCTTCTATAGGTTAAAACGTCTGCTCAACCACCTGGTTAGTCCTCGGGGAGACTTGGCAGAGGCAGTTCAAGCCTATAGAAAATCAGTTTCGACATACATTCAGCCGGACACACCGATCACATCGACCTAACCAATCTGGCAAAGCCAAGAGCCAGAAAGATGAAATATCTGGCACAGGTCAGAGACGGCAGACAGCGGCTCTTTTTATGCTATTGGGTGGAAGGTTGCTGAAATTCAGTGATACTCACCCACATACGTTGGAGTCAATGATTAGTCTTGTGCGTGGATTAAGCCCATCTCTCATAATCCCGAAGACAACACCAATCCTGAAATGTAAATACAAATATGATTCAATTAAGATTTTTAATTGCTTTTTCAGTACACAATTTATATAATTAGTCATAGTTCTTTTTAAAGGCTGCGTATGCCTATTATCAATTCAAACTCATTTTATTTTTGAAGGAGGTTTTATTATGAAACTGCAATTTGTTTTGGGTCTTTGCATCAGCTTGTTATTGACGGGCTCGTTGTCCGCTGATACCACTTTTACTAACGCTATCGACAAGATGTGGAGTAATGTCGATAACTGGAGTGACGGTTTTCCGGATAACGACGATAAGATCAGAATCGTTGACGGTGCAGACTGCATTCTTGACATTGGTGGCCAGGTTGGCAAAAATATCGCCATGGAAGGTGGTACTGCTCATCTCACGTTGCTGGATGGCGCGGAAGTAGCCATTCGCGACTGGACCATCGTCGGTTACGCCGGCGGTGATGAAGCAAATCCACATCTGTTAGAAATCTTTGGTGGTGTGCTGAATGCCAATGCCCGTTTGTTTGTTGGATTTCAGGGATACGGCAAGTTGGTGGTTGACTACGAAGGTGTTTTAAATGTCAACGCCCAGGAGTTGGGTGTCGGCGAGTCGGACAATGGCAATGGTCGTGTAGAAGTCCGCGGCGGTGAAATAAATCTCTTGTCCAGTTCATCACTTCCACTGCGTTTCAATGCTGGTCAAAACTCTGTCGCCAGTATGGATTTCTCCGGTGGTGTGCTGACGCAGGCTTACTCTGATGACCGTCTCGCTTATATCAACGATCGCATTGCCGATGGCACCATTACTGCTTATGGCACCATTACCGCCTCTTATGGTGCGGGAACCGTGCTCGTGGAAACAGTAGAAGATACTTTGACAGTCAAGGGGCTGCACCCCTTTAACCCAGTACCCGAAGACGCTGGCGACACTGTCCCCGGCACTGTCACGCTGGAGTGGACCGTGGATCCCGGCACGCTCGTGGATGTGTGGTTTGGCAACAAAGCGGACTTGAGTGATTTCACGAAGATTGTAAACAAGCAAGCCGTGACCTCCGTGAACGTTACGACGGTTACAAAGCAACGTTACTTCTGGGCTGTGGATACCTACGTCCCAGATGCTACTCAACCGGAAATAGGTATCGTTTTTGATTTCACCGCAGACAACCAGCCACCCGTCGTCAAGGCCGGTGATGATGTAACAACCTGGCTGGACAACGGCAGTGTCGATGTGGAGCTTACAGGGACAGTAACCGATGCCGATCCCACGACAACGGTTTGGAGCGTGATTTCCGAGCCCGACGATCCCAACAGTCCGGATGCTGTCATCGCCGATCCTGCGGCCTTGAACACCACCGTTACTCTGTCCGCTCTGGGAGAGTATGTCTTGCAACTTCAAGCTGATGATGGTGAATACCAGGATGAGGACACCATGACTATCAATGTCTACAGCGACGGTTGTGAAGCGGCCAAGTCCCTTCCCGGTTACGAGCCTATTCCCGGTGACATCAATGAAGACTGCGTTGTGGATGAGTTGGATCAAGCCATCATGATGGAGAACTGGCTGAAGTGCAACGCCTTGGGCTGCACGGATCCCGATCACAATCACGGTGAGTAATAAACCTGACTATCAACTGAAGGGGTGTTCTCGATGAACACCCCTTTTTTAGAATTCAGGAAAAAATCGATGGGAAAAGCCTTTACGCTGATCGAACTATTGGTGGTCATAGCAATTATTGCCATACTGATGGGTATATTGGTGCCGGTGCTGGGACGGGCGCGGGAGCAGGCCATGAATGTCCAGTGTCAGTCGAATCTTCGTAATTACGGATTAGCACTAAGGATGTACCTGGACGATAACGAGTTTATCTTCCCCACATCCATGAAATGGCTCTATGCAGATGGGGGCAATGGCTGCCGTTGGCACGATGCAAGTAAGAACCTGGATGTGCAACCGGAACTCGATGGCTCGCTATGGCCGTATCTGGCCAATAAAGACATACATGTTTGCCCGACATTCCTTCGCGTTGCTAAGAGTACGGGTTGCAAACTAATCGTACATGATGGATCCATACCTATTGAGCCACAGTACGGTTATAGCATGAATTCCTATCTACACGGAGATGCGTGGTACAGCGTACCAAAAGAATTCCACAGCAGTATTAAGAAAACCGCCAATGAGAGTAATGTCAAGAATCCATCCAGGGTCTTTAGTTTCGGAGAAGAAAATACCTGGAGTATTGCTGGTATCAGCGGTACCGGTATAAATGATAACAACCTGCGCTCTACACCCAGCGGCGACACCGACTGCTTTGCCACCTTCCACCGTGCACGCCGCGGGGACCTTAACAAGGGTATATCTAATGCCGTATTTGTAGATGGGCATGTCGAGACAGTAACTCCTTATCCAAGACCTAACACCTTTATCCTTAGCTGGCCGGCCAGCGGCGAAGTTCCGAAATGGTAGAGCACATATGCTTTTAAGGACTTGGCTAATAGAGGAATCGAACCATGAAGAGGGCCTTCACTCTGATCGAATTATTGGTAGTCATTGCCATAATAGCAATTCTGATGAGTATTCTGATGCCCACGCTGCAGCGGGTTCGTGAACGGTTGTACTTGTCAAGCGCCCGTAGGACACCCTGCGATGCACCTCCATCTCCTTGAAATATAAGCACTTACGATTTCGGCATCGCAACTGGCATTTTCTGCCTCAAAATGCTATAATTCCGCGGTCGGTTTCCAGTATTCCTCAATTTAGCGAAGATTCAAGTACAGATAATGACAAACAATATCGAGATTGTCAACGCCGCGGTCACACTGATCATTAAAGCTGCGATTCTTGCCGCCCGATTCTCCGGCAGAGCCCGCAAACGAAGCTTGAAACGCCTGTCTAAAATGGATGCAGATGATAAAGACAAGGAGATCCTTTTTCTTCGTGACAAGGTCGATCAGCAGCAACTGCAGATTACCATTCTTCAAAAAGGACTTCAAAAGAAACACACCAACAAACGATATACGCTTCGGTAAAAGCTGTTCATCCTTTGCTACATGGAAACCTTTCAGGTCCCAAGACGCAGAGTGACCGAATGCCTGGGCATCGCCAAATCAACCCTCTACAGATGGCTACATAAGATCCAGGATCAAGACAACTCAAGGGTTCCAGCAAACAAAACACCGATGCAAATAGCATCTCTTGTTTGGGAAATAACAAAAGCCAATATCAGTTGGGGCAGGGTTCGAATCGCAAACCAACTGGGATTGCTGAACATTTTTATTTCAGCTTCCGCCGTGCGAAATATTCTCAATAGACCAAAACCTCGAAAATATCCTGAATCATCTGCTAAGCCAAAGAAAACTGAACAAGTAAAAGCTCGTTCAATCCCTGCCTGGTATCCCAATCATGTCTGGTCTATCGACACCACAATGGTTTTTTGCTGGGGGCTTTGGCCAATTCACATCTGTGTTGTAATTGATCATTACTCTCGTAAAGTCATGGCTGTAGTTCCACTGGAAGGACCTAATGCCGGATGGATAAATAATGCCCTGGGAAGTGCTATTGAGAAATACGGTGCACCAAAGCATATTATCTCGGATCAGGGTGCTGTATTTATCGGAGAAGTCTTTGCTGAACTGTTGGGCAAATATAATATCAAGCCTCGTCTGGGAGCCATTGGCAAACACGGCTCCATCGCTGTAACCGAAAGAGTCAATAAAACCCTGAAATATGAGTGGCTAAAACGAGTAGCTCTTATCAAAGGCATTGATCATCTGGCTGTACTGTGTAAAGAATTTGAAGTCTGGTACAATGGCTGGCGACCACACATGACCTTAGATGGCATTCGACCTGATGATGTTTATTTCAACAATAAACCAAAGAAACCCGAGCGTGACGCCAAAACAGTGCCGGATAACATTGAACAATGTTTCTTCCGGGAAACACGGATCACTGGTTATCGGCTAACAAAAGCTGCATAGCTTGGTGAAGTCATTTTTAAGTTTCATGCTTCTCAACACAGAGAGGGTCTATCAATATATCAAAATCGAAGGCAACATTCTTGTATTTTGATTGAGTTTGGTACGTCCGAGTGAATATTACTCAACAGCATCTGCCGCGTATTCATTTTTCAAAGAGCAATCGTTGTAATTGCTGTTGTTTTTCGACTGTCCGATGGTCGCTTGACAATCGCAGTCCCATTTGATAATGCCGGCAAAACGCTTGTTAATGCCATAACTACAAAAGTTTCGCAGTTTTTCAAAACCCAAAACCCACTATCGGAAAGAGGAAAACTCATTGTAGCATTGATAGTATTTGCGATAGCCAGAGTTATTCTTGGGACAATTCTAAAAGCAACATAACTGGTAAATGAAAAGCTGGCAGGTGCCGAAAACACCTGCCAGTATAACAAGTAAGTTCACTCTAAATTATGGAAGGAAGAGTCATGTTAAACAATATTGAAACAATAGTCTTGGTTTCTATTTTTGTAATACTGCTG
>JBARRE010000338.1:0-10301 GCA_049644065.1 Sedimentisphaerales bacterium
GCGTCAGCACCACAACAAAAGAAGCTAAAAACATGAAAGTCTTATACATAATAGGCTCCTCCGAATACATAGATTTTGCCACCAAAAGTGCAAGTTGCATGAAAACACCTTGCTGATGGCATGTTAGCCAGCTTGGTCCAGGTATCAACAATTGGATCATACACTTCTACAGCCGATGTTACGGATGATCCATTTGGTGCGCCACCGATAATGTAGATTTTTCCATCTAAGACACATCCACCAACACATGTTCTTGCGGTAGGTATATTGGCTTTGTAAATCCATGTGTCCTCTGCTGCCAGACTCACGGAAGCCAGACCCAATACCAAAACTAATAACAGCACAATTACCTTTTTCATTTTATGGTCCTTACAAAGCTTGTCCCTGCTCAAGCTGGGAACTGTTAATATTTTCACGCCGCATTTTATGCGCACCTTTTGCGGCAAGTTTTATTACGACCAGAAACCGCAGATTGCAAGCTATAGGAGTTTCTCCTCCAAAAAGCTTATTGTACGGTTAAAGAATAGCTCTCTTAATCGTGAACAAATCATCTCAGTTTGTCAATTGTGGTGACTACGTATTTTTTGAAAAAAAAGAATATAAAACACAGAATACAGTATTCAGGATTCAAGAATCAGCGTTTATCGGCATTAATCGATGGTTTACGAAAATGATTATTTGTCTCTTTATTGGCGTCCTCCTTCGACTGCGCTCAGGACGGCGTCTGTGGTAGATATAAGAACGCCGTCTCACGGAGATTTTTTTGGAATTTTCTTGACGAACTACAAAATGGTTCGTATAATACTTAACATATTAGTATTTCGTATATAGTATGTAGTATATCGTTAGTGGAAAGGTGAATTTTGAATTAAGAATGTAGAAATATAGAAATAAAAAGGCAAAAGTAATTGGGGAAAGGCAAAAACCAGAGTAATACCAAATACGATTAAATTGTGCACTTTTGTCATTTCGACCGGATGGCCTCGAAGTGGCAAGAAGCGGAGAAATCTGGTATAAGAAACCAATCCATGTACAGTAACCAGATCTCTCGACTCCGCTACGCTTCGCTCGAGATGACCCAAGCAAGCACTGTTACTAATCAGAAATCGTATAATCCGGAGTTTCTCTGGAGGGCTATTTGAAAAAACAAAGCCAATTTATGATGGTTCAGTGTTCTGTGTTCAGCGAACAGCGTCAATATGAGCAAAGGTAATTTGAAAAAACAAAGCCAATTTCAAAGGCCGGATCGGGTGCAGAGTGGATTCCCGCCTTTGCGGGAATGACAAATATGGAATCCCCGCACTGCGGAAAATCCTAACCCTACTTTGAAAAAACAAAGCCAATATGTAAAGAGCTGAAATGGACACAAGCATTTATTATAAAAGGAAATACGTCAGGATATTATGCGTTTGCAGTCAAGGAAAGCAAAGCCAAACAAAGCCAATTTTGGCCTAATGCAAGCTCATTAAGACTTTAACAGCACAATTCAGGAACTTTTTCATGGTTTTGGTTTTCGGAAAGGTTATACTGCTCTTTATGTGAAATCGGAATTCTATGAATTTTGGGAGGTCAACCATGAAAAACAATAATATTATTACTGGATGTTCATGTTGCGGGATCAGCCGGCGGAAATTTCTAACGGGCTGTGCGGCATGTGTTGGTGCGGCGGGGCTGCTGGCTAAGCCGGTGGCGTCGATGGCGGCAAACAAGGACAAGATGCGTATTCAGGTGATCTATTCGCTGCATGCGGTCAAGCAGCCCGGGCCGGACTGGCCTAACGTGGGATTCGACTTCGGGCCGGTTATGAAGCGAATTAACGCCGACCTCACTAAGGGGTGCCCTGAGTTCGAGTTCGTATCGTCCATGGCCAAGGGGCCGGAGGAAGCGAAAAAGATTCTGCAGGAGAATGAGCTCAACGGCATTGACGGCTATGTCGTTTATCAGATGAACTGCTGGAATCGAGTGGTCCAGGACATTGCCACTTCGGGCAAACCGGTGCTTTATGTTGACTTTCAGTACGGTGGAAGCGGCGGATTTCTGGTCTATAACGCGGCATTCCTGCGGAGCCAGGCGGGTAATGTTGGCTTTGTAGCATCATCGAATATGGACGATGTGATTGCCGGCGTGAAATGTTTCGGACTCGTCGGGCGGGGAGGATCGGCATCGGATTTCGCCGCGGCGACAAAACGAGTACGCATGGAGGGGACACCGAGAATGGGCAGCATGCAGTGCAAGGCGGACAATTTGCGAACGGTATCGACGGATGAGTGCATCAGGCAGATGAAAAAATCGAAGATTCTGTCGGTTCGTGACCAGAATTCCGGCCCGGCGGGCGAGATGATGGGAATAGTAGTCGAGAACGTTTCCTTCGCCGAAGTCAACGCCGCCTGGGAAAGCGCGGACAAGGCCATGTCAAAGACGGTCGCCCAGAAATGGAAAGAAGATGCGATTAAGGTTGTTGGTGTTTCAGATGAGACGTTAGAGACGTCCGCGGCAATGTACCTGGGTATGAAGGCGGTGCTGAAAAAGCACGGGGCAAATGCGATTGCGATTAACTGTCTGGGTGGATTCTACGGCGGCCACATCCATGCCTACCCATGCCTGGGATTCCACCAGTTGAACAATGAAGGAATGGTAGGGGCATGTGAGTGCGATATTAGGTCCACGGCGACAATGCTGACGATAGGGGCGATGACGCGCGGGCGGCCGAGTTTTATTTCCGATCCGGTCATCGACACTGCCAAGCGACAGATTATTTATGCGCATTGCGTGGCGCCGAACAAGATGTTTGGTCCCGACGGGCCTTCGAATCCGTTCGCGATAATGACACATTCCGAAGACCGGCAGGGTGCTTCTCTCCGTTCGATTCTGCCGCTGGGATACATGACGACGACGCTGGAGATAAGGCAGCCGCAGAAGGAGATAATAATGCATCTGGGCAAGGCGGTTGAAAACGATCCGGACGACCGCGCGTGCCGGACAAAGCTTGCTGCAGAGCCGGCCGGTGACATTGAGAAGCTTTTCAGTATGTGGGACCTATGGGGCTGGCACCGTGTGACCTGCTATGGTGACATTAAGGAGCCCGTGTATTCGCTGGCCAAAGATATCGGATGGAAGGTCGTCGAGGAGGCTTGATAGTCTGTTCCGAATGAAAAGAGATTGTTGGAGAATAATGAACCGGATGGGCAGGAGAACTTGCTCATGCTACGGGACTAAATGCTCTAACGTGTTGATTTGAAAGAAAACCCGCCGAATGAATCGGCGGGCTAAATATTTTGAGATTGCCGCGCATCGTTCAATCCGTGAGATACGAGCGATGAGTCACGCCCGTATAATGTCGGCGATTTTCATGAGGCGGGAGATGTTGTCTCGTTCGGCTTCGGCTAATTTGTCGAAGATGAAGCGGATCGTCTCGTGCAGTTCGGGGATGACGACGTGCTCCAGGACGTTGACCCTCCGGCGGGTCATTTGAAGCTCAGTGGCAAGAAGGGCGGCCTGTTTTTCCTTCTCGGCCAATTCTATCAGAAGGTCGAACGCCCGCTCTAACGCGAGCAGGGCGACGTCCATTTCTCCGGACGTTGTGGCGTAGCCATAACAGATAATCTCGCCCGATATATCCTTAGTCAGGTGTGGGACCTTGATGTTCATTACATTCGTAAAATCAATCGCAAGGCTGAATTTCTTTGTGGGCACCGCCAGGGCGGCCTTTGTATGCTCCGGCTCCATCGTCGCGCGGGCCAGCATGAAACGCCTGAACGTTTCCGAAAGCTCTTTCTCGACCTTCTCTCGCAGCGGCCGAATCTCTCTGGCAATCTTGATTAGCTGCCGGGATATCTCATCGCGTTTCTCGCTGAGCAGACGGTGACCCCGGCTGGCAAGCGACACGCGCCTCCGCAGTCGTAACAGTTCCATTCGTGTTGCATTTACGTTTGCTAACACCTACTCTGCCTCCTTCTTCTCCTCGGGTTTAGCTGCTTCCTGTGGCTTGCTCTTGCGGAACTGGGGCATATACTTTTCGATCAGTTTGATATCGATACGTTTGAGATCGACGTTATCGAACATGCTAAGCAGCTCCCAGCCGAGGTTCAGCGTCTGCTCGACCGTGCGGTTCTCGTAGTAATCCTGCGAGATGTACCTGTCCTCGAACTCGTTCGCGAATTTCATGTACTTCTTGTCTTCGTCGGAAAGGGCGGCCTCACCCATGATCGTAGCCAGCTCCTGCATTTCTTTGCCGCGAGCGTAAGCGGCGTAAAGCTGATTGTAGAGATCGGCGTGGTCTTCGCGCGTCTTGCCCTCTCCGATTCCCTTGTCTTTCAGTCGCGAAAGGCTCGGCAGAACATCCACGGGCGGCGATACGCCCTGTCTGTGCAGCGAGCGGGACAGAATCACCTGGCCTTCGGTAATGTAGCCGGTCAGGTCCGGCACAGGATGGGTCTTGTCATCCTCGGGCATTGTCAATACCGGCACCATTGTAATGGAGCCCTTTTTGCCTTTGATTCGGCCGGCCCGTTCGTAGATTGTCGCCAGGTCCGTGTAGAGATAACCGGGATAGCCTCGCCGGCCGGGGACCTCTTTTCGGGCGGCACTAATCTCGCGAAGGGCCTCGCAGTAGTTGGTCATATCGTTCAGGATAACCAGAACGTGCATATCCAACTCGTACGCCAGATACTCGGCGGCGGTCAGCGCGAATCTCGGTGTTGCTATCCGCTCAATCGCGGGATCGTTCGCCAGGTTTATAAACATTACGGATCGCTCGATCGCCCCGGTGTTATGCAGGTCGTCGATAAAGAACTGAGCGGCCTCGAAAGTGATTCCCATCGCGGCGAAGACTACGGCAAAATCTTCGCCCTTGCCGAGCACTGTTGCCTGCCGGGCAAATTGAGCGGTGATCTGGTCGTGCGGCAGGCCGGCGCCCGAGAATATGGGGAGCTTCTGGCCCCGGACGAGCGGATTCAAGCCGTCTATTGTGGATATACCGCTCTGAATAAACTCGTTCGGATAGTTACGGGCGTACGGATTGATCGGTTTGCTGTTAATATCCAGACGTTTTTGAGGGATGATTGCAGGGCCGTCATCTATCGGTTCACCGAGGCCGCTGAAAACCCTTCCCAGAATGTCCGGCGAGACGGCCAGCTCCAAAGGCTTGGCCAGGAACCGCACGGTGCTGCTTTTGACATCGATACCTCTGGTGCCCTCGAAAACCTGGATGAGGACTTTATCGTTCTCGACCTGCAGTATCTGGCCGTGCCGTATCGAACCGTCACCGATCTCGATATCGACTATATGTCCGTATTTGGCCTCATCGACCATTTCGACCAGCATTAACGGGCCAGAGATATTCGTTACTGTTTGATATTCTTTTATAGCCGGCATTTCATGCTCCTATTTTTGTATCTCTTGAAGCATATCTCATATGTAGCTTCACACGATTCAAACTGTTGGGGCTGATGTTTTTAATTGCTTTATCTGTTTGTCGATCGTTTCTCTTATTTGGCGGACTTTTGCTATATCGTCCTGCGGGATGTATTTTGCTCTTGCGATTTCCTCCCGGACGGTTAGTTTGGAAATTACGGTGGTTTCAACTCCGGTCTTAATAGCAGCAAGAGCCTGCTTATGGAAATGCAGAATGGTTTTTAGCATTTCGTACTGCTTGTCCATCGATGTATAAGTATCTACTTCGTGGAAGGCGTTCTGGTGCAGGAAGTCTTCGCGGATGGACCGTGACGTCTCGAGCGCAAACCTGTCCTGCGGCGAGAGGGCCTCGGCGCCGACGAGCCGAACGATCTCAAGAAGCTCCGACTCCTGTTCCAGCAGCCCCATAGCCTCGACGGTCATCTTCTCCATTTCCAGTCCCTGGTCTTTGTCCTCGAAGCACTCCTTTAGATACTGCTTATAGAAACTGTATGAGGTTAGCCAGTCGATGGCGGGAAAGTGCCTTTGGTAGGCGAGCTCACCTTTAAGCGACCAGAAGACCTTGACTACGTGCAGAGTTGCCTGGACGACCGAGTCGGACAGATCACCGCCGGGAGGGCTTACTGCGCCAATAATCGATAATCCACCCTCGCGTTCGGGTGCGCCACAGCACCGGACACGTCCTGCTCTTTCGTAGAACGCCGCAATCCGGGCCGACAGGTACGCTGGGTAACCTTCTTCGGCAGGCATTTCTTCCAGCCTTGTCGATATCTCGCGCATCGCCTCCGCCCATCGGCTCGTGCTGTCAGCCATCAGGGCGACGGCATAACCCATATCGCGGAAATACTCGGCGATGGTAATACCCGTATAAACGGAGGCCTCTCTGGCCGCCACGGGCATGTTCGAAGTGTTTGCAATCAGTACCGAGCGTTGCATCAACGGCTCGCCGCTTCGCGGGTCCTTGAGCTCCGGAAACTCTGTCAGCACGTCGGTCATTTCATTGCCGCGTTCGCCGCAGCCGACATAGACGACGATGTCCGCGTCCACCCATTTGGCCAACTGGTGTTGAACGACGGTTTTGCCTGTTCCGAACGGTCCCGGCACGCAGGCCGTCCCACCTTTGGTTATCGGGAAGAACGTGTCGATGACGCGCTGGCCCGTGGCGAGTATTCTATTGGGTGCAAGACGCTTTTTTGTCTGCCTGGCGTTACGGACGGGCCATTTCTGCATCAACTGCAGCTCCGTTTCGCTTCCATCTTCCGCAGCCACGATACAGATCGTCTCGACGACCGTGAAATCTCCTTCGCTAATCGTCTTCAAGGTTCCTTCCACGCCGACCGGCACCATAATCTTGTGCAAGACGAGCGTTGTTTCCTGCACCTCGCCGATTATATCTCCGCCGGTGACTTTTGTCCCTTCTGAAACTGTCGGCTTGAAATTCCATTTTTTCTCTCTGTCCAGGCCCGGCATGTCGCTGCCCCGGCTCATGAATTCACCCTCTGCCTCAACGAGTGAGTTCAGCGGCCTTTGGATGCCGTCATAAATGCTCTGTATCAGACCCGGACCCAGCTCGACGCTCAGCGGCGCCTCGGTATCGACCACAGGTTCGCCCGGTCCCATGCCCGTCGTTTCTTCGTAGACCTGAATCGAGGCCTTGTCGCCGTGGAGTTCCACGATTTCGCCTATGAGGTTCAACTCGCCCACGCGAACCACATCATACATTCGCGTGCCAGCCATCCCTTCGGCGACCACAACAGGGCCTGCAACCTTGACTATCCTGCCTTCATTTCTTTCACTCATCATTAAACCTTCCACATTTGAGTATATGCGTATATGAGCAGGTGCATTTATGTGTCAACCCACTAACTCATTAATGCGTCCACTCATTTACTCGTTTATCCTTGCAGTATATCGATGCCCGTAGCCATTTTCAGCATCTGGCCCAGGGCCTGCGTGGCATAGCCTTCGGATTCGGTTGTAAACGGCACAACCACAACACAGGGCGTCGGCTTATCCCGATAAGCCGCGAACACTTCTTCAGTCCCGGGGGCGATATTTTCAGCGACTACCACGAGAGCATAATTTTCATCGACTATTTTCCTCGCACTCTCGGCTATTTCGGCGGGCGTCTGCTCTACTGCGAACGTATCGACTCCCAGTGCCGAGAACGGCATTACAAAATCAGTGTCACCCAAAACTGCTATTTTACCTTCCATATTTCGTTTCTCGTATCTCGTATTTCCTGTATCGTATTGGATTTGTCATTCTTTAGGTCCGTTGCTCGCGGCCTCTGCCAAAAGTGCTTTGATGTCCGTTTCAAACACAGCCTTGTCTCGATAGCCAATATACTTGTGCCGGATATTACCTGCTGAGTCGATGACGAAGGTAGTCGGTATGCTCGTAATGCCACCGTACGCTTTATCGACCTGGCCATCTGTCATCATTACCGGATATTTGACCTGATATTTCTGGACAAACGGTTTTACAACGCTATCGCCTTGACGATCTAAAGAAATGCCCACAATTGTAAATCCCTGGTCTTTATATTGTTCGTAAAGCTCGACGAAATGTGGAATCTCCTTCACACAGGGGGGGCACCATGTAGCCCAGAAGTCGAGGATGACCACCTTGCCCTTGAAATCTGACAGGCTGACCTGTTTGCTATTCAAATCTTGTAATGTAAAGGAAGGTGCGGCTTTATTGTCGGGCTCTGATGAGGCCTTGTCGGCAAGCGGTTGTGTTGCTTTTTCTTCAGCTTTAACCTTAGTTTGCTCTTGCTGCGGCGGCTCAGGTTCTTTCTTCTTACACCCGGCAACGATAAACATCAGCACCAATATCAAGCAGAATAGTTTTATTGGTTTCATTTTCAATTGCCTTCCATATACGTTCCATATCGAGAGAATTCAAATATCAAAATTACATTTGAAAATGCAAAATTGTCATTCTCTTCATTTTGCTCTTTGATTTTTAACTTTTGATTTTATGTTTCACGAAATACGGTCAAGAATAAGCTTTGTGTCCAGGTTGTTTTTCTTTGCCGTCAATATCAGCTTTATCGTTCGGATTTCATTTTCTTTCATCAGGAGATAGGCGATAATCGGCTGAGAGCCGGCTGTAATCAGGGCCGTTGATTTCAAAAAACCGGTCAAATGCTCTTCGCATTGCAGCTCGACTTTTAAAAACGATTTGTCCGACGCCAGGTAGCCTGCGCCGATATCAACGATTCGATGGTAGGGCGTTACGAAGAACAGCGGGCCTAATGCTTCATAACCAAGCTCTATACCGTGCATGAATCGCTCTAATTCGATAAAGCCGCCCTTCAGGAATACGTTGCGCTGCTCCGATTCGGTGAATTTGAGCCGGAGCATTGTCCGGATATTGGTCAAGTCAATCTGTATCTTGTAAAGTCCGGTCAGAAAAACGCTCTTCAGCCGGCGTGCCTGTTTCAGATTGTATTTGGCCTGACTTTGATCTATCGCATCGTCAATCCGGCGTATATCCTTGTTCTGGTAATAGGCCAGAACCGCCTGCTCCACCGCATCCCGCATATAATCAGGAAATGCCAATTTGCCGGATTCCTTTTCCTCGGCAGATATTTGCTCGATCAACTCGGGCGGAACGTTGCCGTCGCTGCTATAATCCGTACCGATAGGTATTTCGGTCAAAGTTCTTCTGACGGCCAGCCTAAGATTCGCGAAATCATCCCGCGTTTTGAGCAGTTCGGCAATCGGTTTGTCCAGCATTAAATCCGCGTAAAGAGTTCGCACCGCTGTTCTTCGCTGATGCAGGACATCCTGCACTTCAGCGAAATTCCTACCGCCTGCCGGCAGGGCGTACTCAGTGCCGCTCAATAGATCGGCAGCCTGCTGAAAATCGGACGCATTGGCCATATCGTGCAAAGTCGCTCTGGGGAGCATCTGCAATTCGAGCGCGCGCACCTGAGCCGTCTGGTATGTGTATCGCCAGTCGTCTCCGCCAATGGGCGGGTACGTGTAAAAATCAAAAATAGTTTGTTCAGCAAGTTTAGTCATTGCTTGTTAGTCTTGAAATAATTCTTTTGCCAGGTCTATCTCAAGCTCCTTGCGTGCCTGGTCCAGCAGCACATCCAGAGAGACGTTGGTCTTTATTTGGCCGCGTTTTAAGACAAAGCCGGCGCCTATATCCTGTTTTTGGTCGGACAATTTCAACTCGCCCTTGCCCTTTGAGGATAACTGCCGGTTGACCTGATCGATAAGATCCTGATTGATGCGATTCTCGTTCTTGTCAACGATGATTTCTTCGGCGCCGGTCTCGACTGTTTCGAGCATTAATCTGGTGCAGAGCGTACGATACTCTTCGTCCGGCATATTCTGCAACTGTTGGCGTGCCTGCTCGAAAACTTCATCGAGTATCTTTCTTTTCTCCGCGAGAAGCTGCTTGGCCATATCCATCCTTGCCGCTGCGAGGATGTGCGATTCTTCATCTTTGCCGGCCTTTTTGGCGAGAATCTCAGTCTGCTTTTTGTATTCATCCAATTGCTCGGTGAGTTTGGCCTGCTCAGCAGCCTCGTTTTCTTTGGCCTGTTTTTTTGTCTTCTCGGCCTCAGCTTTTGCGTCGGCCAATATCTTCTCTACTACCTGTTCAGCTTCCATAATTTTATATCTCGTATATGCATTTATGCGTAAATGAGTTAACCAATTCACTCATCCACTCATTTAGTTATCAACTCCGTTACACTGCGGGTGTCGGCCAGTTAATACCTTTCAGCAGAATAAACATCGTTACAAGTAATCCAAGAACAGCGTAAACTTCAACCATAACCGCATAGACGACACCTGCCTTAAACGCCATTTCCGGTCTTTTCGCGGTCATGAGGATGCCTCCGGCACACACCTTGCCCTGATGGATAG
>JBARRE010000339.1:0-2952 GCA_049644065.1 Sedimentisphaerales bacterium
AATGCTGCGTGCAGAACGCTCCGACGCCGGCCCGCGCGTACGGCACGACTTTACCCACGGCGGGATATTTGCTTGCTACGGCCGCTCCGCATACACCTGTTTCAGGGTCGACGGCGACTATGGAAAATGTCCCGGTGACATCGGCTTGGGACCGAAGGCCCACAGCCTGGCCCGGGGCGATCTCGAGCACGGCCTTTTTAACACAGAAGGAGTACAGGCCGCAGTCCAGGCCCGAGTACAGCAGCCACATCGTTTTGCCGTCGGGACTGATCCATTTCGGCGGGAATCGATGATGATACGTCCGGCAGTCTTTGCCATCCTCGACGGACCAGTGGTCGTCATAGTAGAGCGTCGACCATGGCCCCCAGGGCTCGGGAGCTTCGAAGACACCCAGGGCGGCAGTGTGTGTTGCTTTGCCGCCGGTCAGATGAGAAGTCGCCATGATGTATCGACCGAGAGCGGCGTTGTAAGTGATTGCAATACGCTGCGTTCCTTTGGGGTCGGTGAAAATGGGCTTGCGCTTCGAGATGTCCGGCGACCAGAGGGGCGTGTCGTTATTGTCGAGGCCGGCAAAAAAATCATAGCTGCTCCTCTCCATGACCCGGTCGGTTTTCACCCGGGCCAGTACGATGTCCGGCGAATAACCGTAGGCACTGTCATTTGCCTGCGAGGCGATATAGATATAGTCGTCTCTCGCTCCTTGATAATTTTTGCCGAACTGCACGAACGCAGGACAGCCGAATGTCTCTGAGAAGTGCCAGTCTGCCCATGACCAGCTCGCGCCGAGATCGGTCGAGCAGGCTAATCGAGAGTTCGTGAAATCGTCGGACCCGGTGAGCTTGTAGTTTCTCACGAACATGTAAAGGATGCCGTCCACCGCGATCATGTCACTGGCTTTTATGCCGGACGAGCCGCTGCCCATCGGGGTATCGGCGTCACTTTCGAAATTCTCCGCGCCGAAGCCGGGCGGGTCACCGACTACCCTTGCAAAGCCCAGCGACAAATCAGGGGCCTGCCTGGAGAAGCCGCGCCCGTCGCAAAAGGCCGTGATCTGAAGGCTGTCACTGACCCAGGCGATGGGCCAGTTGTCGCCGCTGATGCAGCCTTCCATCTTTACGATTTCGGGCGACCATGTGAGCTTTGTGATGACCTTGCTCGTCGGATAAGGAGTGTGTGGAGCAGCCATTGATTGACCGCCGGAGGCGACTCCTCTTGTACGATACTCGTCACGGTACAGGCCGATTTTCTCGGTGGGGATTTGCTGAAATCCCATTGCAAAGGCGGGCGAATCTGGCCGCAGCCGAAAATCCAGTCGCCCGGGGTCCACAAAATGTGGATCTTTATCCACGAGATTGTCCTCGAATTTGATGAGCGGCATGGCTTTGTTTTCGACGTCGAGCCATTTTCCGCCGAAGGAGATATTACGCCGGACAATATTGCCGCTTGGCTGCCCCGGCGAATCGTCGAGGATATTGACGAGGCGTGGATATTTTTCGCTCCAGGGCGGCTGCTTGTACGGCATTTCCCGAAGTCGCTGCGGCAGCGTGCCGTCCGCTTCGACGTGGTATTTCATCCAGCCGATTCCGCGAGCGTCGACGTGAACCGAGGCCTGGCAATCCACGAAAATGTTATTTTCGATGAGATTATCCCGGCCGCCGCCGATGAAGGCCGCCTGGCCCGCGCGGTTGAAAATGTTGCCGATGATGGATATTCCGCTTGCCGCATCGTCCAGATACACGGCCATAGCACCGTAAAGGCCCGGACCTTTGATGTCGTGAAAATAATTATGGCGTATAATTGTTCCTCTCGCTGTCCAGTCGCGGCCCATATAAAAGGCCCCGACGTCACCGGTCTCGAAGCACACGTTATGTATTTCGTTAAACTCGATCGTGTGGTCGTTTCCGCCGAGCTGGATTGCATTGTGGGGGCCGTCGTGAATCACATTGTGGGCGACCTGATTGCCGACGCCGTTTACGGAGACGGCGGGCCGATAGGTTCTGTAAATGCGTCCGAAGTGATGTATGTGATTGTTCGCTGCGCGGTGCCCCGCTGGCATGAGGCTTTTGCGCTCGCCCCCGCTTAAAGACACGCCGCCTTCTCCGGTTCGGTAGATATCACAGCCAAGTACTGAGTTATTGCTGCCGCCTGAAATGCTTACCGCCCAGCTTCCGGTGTTTCGGATAGTGCAGCCGGCGATTGTGTTTCCCGTACCGCCGGATATGGTTACCGCGGTGGATCGAGTCGCTTCCAGCACGAGATCGCGGATAGTTACCCATGAGCAGTCCTTAAGCACAAACAAATGCCGGAGCGTCGAGAGAACTGCTTTGCCCTCATCTATGGGCGACGGTGGCAGGAAATAGAGGATTCCTTTCTGCCGGTCAAGATACCACTCGCCGGGCCGGTCCAGCTCGGCAAGTATATTGAGCGCGTAGTATCGCTGTCCCTCGCGGTAGCCGTAGCCGTGGTAGGGGGGGACAGTTGAAATCACGCGTTTTTCGGTATCAATCGATGAGACTTTCTCAAATGAGTCTGACCAGTCCCAGAACCAGTATCCATGAAGCCATATTTCCTGTTCACCGGCCCAGCGTTTGGGACGGTCGTCCGAGTACGTGAATTTCCCCTCAAGTGTCCCTTTTATGCCATGGATGGTGTTGGGTGTTTCTCCGACGACATCGACAATTTGCAGGAAACCTTCGTTTGGCCAGCGGGTAAGCTGCATGGGCTCGTCTTGGAAGAATAATTCCAGCCGGTTTGACTGGGCGGCCACCTGCCCATAGTCGGAGATTCCCGCCGCCTTGAGGTCGGCACAGACAACTTTTTCCCGGATGGATTCATCGAGCCGTTTGAGTATCTCCGGATCCGTTACCGGCTGAAATCCTTTAACTCGCCGTCCGCCGACTATGCGGACCTCCTGCCCGGTTTGTCCCCGGTAGACGATTGGAGTGTTCTCAC
>JBARRE010000340.1:0-12927 GCA_049644065.1 Sedimentisphaerales bacterium
TTTGATGCTGATGTTCTCCATCTCGATACCGAGGTCTTTGAAAATCGGCTCTGCTCCTGTCAGGACCGCTACATCCTGCAGCATTGCCCTTCTGCGGTCACCATAACCGGGAGCCTTGACGGCTACCACTTCCAGGATGCCTCTGAGCTTGTTGACAACCAGAGTCGCCAACGCTTCGCTCTCAACATCTTCGGCGATGATCAGCAGCGGCTTCTTGGCCTTTGCGACCTTCTCAAGTAGCGGTATCAGTTTGGCCACATTGCTGATTTTTTCCTCGTAAACGAGGATTAATGGTTTTGACAGCTCGCAGACCATCTTATCGGTGTCTGTTGCGAAATGCGGCGAAAGATAGCCGCGGTCGAACTGCATACCTTCGACGAATTCTACCGTTGTCTCAAAGCTCTTGCCCTCTTCAACGGTGATAACGCCGTCTTTGCCGACCCGCTGGAAAGCCTGAGCCATTATCTTACCGATTTCCATGTCGTTATTGGCGGATACAGAAGCGATATTGATGATATCGTCGGCTTTGGTAATATCGATTGGTTTTGCCATTGACATGAGCTTCTTGGTTACGACTTCGGCGGCCTTCTGCATACCGCGGTTCAGCGCCATGGCATCGGCGCCTGCCGCGAGGTTCTTGTAGGCCTCTTTGAACAGCGCTTCGGTCAGGACCGTAGCGGTTGTCGTGCCGTCACCGGCGATTTTCGACGTTTTGCTTGCGGCTTCTTTGACCAATTTTGCGCCGAGATTCTCGTTTTTATCGAGAAGGTCAATCTCCTCGGCAACGGTTACGCCATCCTTGGTTACGGTTGGGCCGCCCCAGCTCTTATCGATGACGGCGTTTCGGCCTCGCGGGCCTAATGTTGGTTTGACGGCTGCTGCGAGCTTTTCAACTCCGGCCAAAAGCCCCGCCCGCGCTTCAGATTCAAATGCCAATTCTTTAACTGCCATAATTGCTTGCCTCCAATTGTCTGCTTGATAAAAGATTCAATCGTTAATCCTTTGCTAATTCGTTACTTACGTTGCCATTGCATCCGGCTTATTTGTTCTTAAACTTCATCTATCGATACAATTAATACAATATGTGCAAACCATATACCAGCTTTAGCATAGAAAACGTGCTATTTCGGCCTGCTTGCAATAAGTGTCGCATTTACAAGCACTTGTGTAATCCACAAAAGCGCATTTACATGCCGCTTAGCTGGTTTTTGCAGACATAAAGGATGCCATTTTTGGCATTGATATCCCCCTTCTCACGCCAAGTTGACAGGATATTTTGAATTGACTATTGTCTATTGATTTGGCACGACATGTTGAACCTGCCGGAATATTGTTGAAATTGAGATGAAATTATATTATTATCAGACTTAAAGCTTTCAGGAGTATTAGAGTATTTCAGTTAAGTGTATATGGAATATCCCCGTTCTATATAACTTGAAGTTTAGCACCAATAACAGATTGCAAATATTAGCAAATGAAAGGAGCAATCAAAATGTTTCACAAATCTTCTAAACAAATTTTACTCGGTATTTTCATCGCTTTGATGTTAATACCAATGCCCATCTGTGCCGTAGAAAACTTCAAAATCTCCAGCTACGGAGGCGGACACCAGATCTGGTTCGAAGCCGAGGATTATGATGAACGCAATCCCGACACCGACCAGTATTACCCGGTTGTTGACGCGGCTGATGCGTTCGGCCAGGCGATTACCCGGACAGGTGACGCCGGCGGCATGATTCGCTGGACATTCAATATCAATTCCGGGGGTACGTGGTATTTCTGGGCACGACAAATCAATCCAGGCAATACGTCGGATTATATGCTCGTGGAGGGAGATCCGGACGACGCAGAAATTCCCACCGGCCCAACCTTTCCCGGAGGTGATGGAGCGCCGTTCGACAACGCAGATGACCGAGTTTTTGAGATAGATGTCGGACCTTCCTGGGGATGGGCCCAGAGCTGGGACATAGAAGGTCACACCAAAGAACTTCGAGACGGTGAGAACACGATGTACATTTTTCACAGGCAAGGCAATGATACGGTGTTCTGGGATGTCTTCATGTGGACGGACGATGCCGGCTATGTGCCCACCGATGACGATTATCAAAATGCCTTCCCGGGCCTCGGCTTCGGGCCGGCTTTAAGGCCTGACCCGGCTGACGGCGCCTCCTATTCGGACACATGGGCGACTCTAAGCTGGCGACCCGGGGATTTTGCTGTCTCGCACGATGTGTATCTCGGCGACAATTTCGACGATGTGAATGACGGCACCGGCGATACGTTCCGGGGTAATCAGACAACGACGTTTATTGTTGCCGGCTTTCCGGGATTTCCTTTTCCGGACGGTCTTGTTCCGGGCACGACCTACTATTGGAGAATCGACGAGGTCAATGATGCCGATCCAAACAGTCCGTGGAGGGGTCCTGTCTGGAGCTTTTCGATTCCCCCCAAGACTTCGTCTGCCCCTGACCCGGCAGTAGGCGCCGAATTTATCGACCTGGATGTGGAGCTTAGCTGGACGGCGGGTTATGATGCAAAAGTACACTACGTGTACTTCGGTGAGAATTTTGACGATGTGAACAATGCTACTATGGGTATACCTCATGGAACTACGAGCTACACTCCCGGTCAGCTTAATTTGGCTAAGACTTACTACTGGCGAGTCGATGAGTTCGATGGCGTCGGTACGTATAAAGGTAATGTCTGGAGCTTCACTACTCTGGGAGCCGTCAGTGGCCCAAATCCGGCTGATGGCGCTATGGATGTTAAGCCGACAGTGGTTCTTAGCTGGGATGCGGGAGCTGTTGCCACTTCACACGAAGTGTACTTTGGCACAGATTCGGATGCAGTCAAGAATGCCACGAAAACCTCGCCCGAGTACAAGGAACCAAAGGCCCTCGGCGAGGAGAGCTATGATCCCGGTAAGCTTATGTTGAATTCGACTTACTTCTGGCGGATTGATGAAGTCAACGGCATCAATCCCGATAGTCCGTGGGCCGGCAACGTCTGGAGCTTTACGACGGGTGATTTCTTTGTCATAGACGATTTCGAGATCTACGATGCCAACGACAATCAGATATGGTACTCATGGCATGATGGGCTCGGTTATGGCTCGCTGGGTACTGATCCATACTTTGCCGGCAACGGCTCCGCTGCGGAGGTAGGCGATGGCAGCACCACTTCTTATACCGAGGAAAGCATTGTCCATAGCGGAGCCCAGTCGATGCCGTACTGGTACAACAACTATAAGCAGGGATACTCCTATTATTCAGAAGCAGAGAAAACGTTGAGCGACACGCGTGACTGGACCGAGGAAGGCGTCATGGAATTGTCACTGTGGTTCAGAGGCAATCCGGCATCTGTCGGCAGCTTCACAGAGGGCCCGGTCGGCACCTATACGATGACTGCCTCCGGCACGGATATCTGGAACCAGGCCGACGAATTCCATTATGCCTTCAAGATGCTCACCGGCCCCGGCTCGATTGTAGCGCAGGTGCTCAGCGTCGATAATACGGACCCGTGGGCCAAGACCGGCGTGATGATTCGCGAGACGCTCGATGCCGGATCGAAGTTCGCCGCAGTTTATATCACGCCAACCAATCCTGACGGCTCAGCTACAAATGGTTGCAGATTCCAGGCCCGGATAGACACCGACATTGATGCTACGAGCGACACTTCGGTTGCGACCGCCGAGCAAATGGCACTCACTGCACCGTACTGGGTAAAATTAGAGCGCGATGTCGCGGGCAACTTTAGAGGCTACTATTCCAGTAACGGCTCGACCTGGCAAGCAATGGCGTGGAATATACAGAACATCTCAATGAGCTCGAATGTCTATGTCGGTCTGGCATTGACCAGCCATAATGTGGCATTGACAGGCGAGGCCGTATTCTCTAACGTCACGATTACCGGTACGGTTGGTGCGCAGTGGGCGAATCAGGATGTCGGTATCGAAAGCAACGAAGCCGAGCCGTTATATATCGCCGTATCCAACAGCGCAGGCGCACCTGCGGTGGTGGTCCACGATGATCCGGCCGCAGCACAGATAGACACCTGGACGGAGTGGATTATCCCGCTACAGGCCTTTGCCGATCAGGGCATAAATCTGAATAATGTTGACAGGATTGCGATTGGTCTTGGTACCCAGGGCAACACGACGATCCCCGGCGGTTCGGGTAAGATGTTCTTTGATGACTTCAGGCTGTATCGGCTGAGAACTGCTCCTTAAGAGGAAACGGCGTCTTTCTGTGGATGACATCAGTATTTGCATTAATTCGGGGCCTATATCGAACGATTCGGTATAGGCCCTTTTTAATTTGATGATCGATTATTTTCGCCTAAACTGCTTGAAAAAAATGACTTAAATTGATATAATTGGATTTATATTGAACAATATTATTGGGAAAGACGGGTAATGAAATGCTCACAGAATTCTGTTCTTCTGCCTGAAAAGCCAGGAAGATTACTACGTAAAAGAATCATGCCGGACTTGGTTTGCTTCTTATGCCTGTTTACATTATCCAGTTCCGCTCTGGCACAGATTTCTATTGACGGGATTTCAGATAAAAGAGTTTACAAAGATAAAGTCTCTTTCACTGTCATATCTGAGATAGATTACGATTATACGGTCGAGTTAAACGGCAATCCGATTGGAACGGATGTCGCCGTAGAAGTCGACGAACCGGAGTATTACGAATTGTACGTGTATCGGCGAGAGCGGTTATCCGGTACGGAGGAGAGCGAGTTGGTTCGCTTTATAGTTCGTGCATCGGAACGCGGCAATTCGGAATGGGGACTGCCACGCTGGAGCCCGTATCCACCTATCAATTCGGCAGCATCCGAGTTCGACGGCGCCAACCTCAAGATCATCGCCCCGGCGGAATATCCCATAGGACTTGAAATCCCGGTAGTTGCTCGAATGGAGGACGATTTGGGCAATCGCCTCGGTATCAACGGTGCTATCTCGGCTATCGATTTTCAAGATTATCCATTACAACTTCTGCGTGGAGTCGGATCTGTTTTTCTGCCGGCCGCCGCCGAACCGAATACTATTTCATACGTTGCAGAAATTGACGCCCTTCAAACTCCCAAACAAATTGAAATCGAATCTTCCACAACATGGCAAACAGTTTCCGAGGATATTGCCGCATCAACCGACTGGGGAGAAAATGCTCGGATTCACATTAGTAGTGACAGCGGAGATTTGATTACAATAGAATCAGGTGCAACTCTGACTATAGGCGCCGGAAGTGTAATCGTAATCGATCCTGATATCGAGATTGTTGTGCAGGGTAATTTAGTCGTCAAGGGGACTATGGAGCAACCTGTTGTCTTCACCGCCCGGGACAGAGAAGTTCCCTGGGGAGGTTTGCTTTTTGAGTCGAACTTATCTCGCGGGGACTTAACAGGCGCCATTTTCACAGCAAGCGGTGCCGATTCCAAGTGGTTCAACAACAATCCGGGCCACGGTTCCAGTCACCGCAAAGACCAATGCCTGTTTTACCTCTCCAACGGTGCTCATGTCACCTTAACTGATTGTTATCTGGTGGACAATCATGGTCAGGCCGGACATGGTGAGAACTCCTATTTGACTATGACAGGTTGCCTTGTTCAAAAATGTACAACCATAGGTCAGTTCAATGGTGGTTCTGTAATCTTTGAAGATTGCGCACTGATCGAGTTCCCATCCGCTGCTGCTTCCTATGCCGACGGCGACAACGATGCCATGTATCTGACAAAAGGGGCACATTCTCTGACTGATTGCCTCATCGGCTGGGCACTGGACGACGGCATCGACGCAGGTGCCAGCTCGGGAGGTTCCGTGACTGTCAATAACTGCTGGTTCGAATCATGCTATCATGAAGGTATGGCCCTGTCAGGGCCAAAGGATATATTCATTAATGACACAGTCTTCTTGAACTGTGGACAAGGAATCGAATGCGGCTACGATGCCCCGGACGTGAATGCAGTTAACTGCCTGTGCACATCTAATATGGTAGGCGCCCGCTTCGGCGACAATTACGACTGGAACTATAACAACGGCTTTTTGACAGTAACCGATTCGTTTCTTCTATTCAACAACAGGGATATCTGGGGCCGTGCCTGGGACAACTGGACAGTGCACCTGGATCAAATGGATATCCGGAGCAACTACCTGGGTACAGCTAACACATATTATCCCGATAATTGGATCTGGGATCTCCAGGGCGATCCGAATCAAGGCGACCTGTTGCAGCCGTTTCTATCCACACCTGCTACAACAGTCGGAATCGGCCTGGCAACACCTGGAGATGTGTTCGATCTGTCGCATATTTCAAACAAGATTCCTGTTCGTCTCAGCACATTCACCTCCATTTCTGTAGATGTAGAATACACTATTGATACAGAGGATGGACTTCACGACGGCGGCTCTTTGCATTTCATTCCCGGCGAAACAGTCAAATACATTGAGTTCGAAATCCCTCCGATCGAGGACCTTGAGCAGCTTCGTGTAATACTCAGTAATCCGGTCAATGCCGAATTGACCGGGTATCGGCAGATAAGCTACATGACCCAATAAAAATCAAACCGGCCTCTCATCCTGGAAAAGGAACTTAATGAAAGAGAAAAATAAGTAAAGTCTCTCCCCCATTTGACGCCAATCTATAAATATTTAGCCCGCCGATTCACTCAGGTGGTTTTCTTTCAAATCAACACGCAAGAGCATTTTATTCCGCAGCATGAGCAAGTTCGCCCATTCTACAGGCTATCAAAATCTGTCATTATCAAGCTCAACCAATCAAAAAAAGTATCGGACACTTAATATTCTTCTGGAACGATCACCTCTTCGCCTGGCGCAAGGTGAGCACGCCTACGGCATTCTTCCTGATCTGGTCCCAGTCTGAAATCATGGGTGCGAACTCTACGCGCCTCCAGAGTTCATGCTGGTCCCCGTAGTGGGGGGAGTGCGGCCAGCCTGAGCTGCCTGTGTCGATGATCCACCGGGCGTGGTTGATGTCGGCGAGATCCACAATCATCCGAAGGACCGGACCATAGAGGCTGCGGAAAGGACGGTCGCCCTGCCCCATATCGAAGCCTGCCGCCCACACCGAGCCGCCGGCCCCGGGGGCCTCCCACCCCCGCAGGTTGAAAGAGCCCACCTTCGAGCCAAGCGTGTGCGCCGGCTCCAGACGGTGGAGTTCACCCCACCGCCAGGAGGCGGGATCGTCCCTGCCCAGCTCGTGACGCAGCCACGCAACGCCGCGCGAAAAGGCCGGACGTACCACGTCGGCCCGCGTCTCCTGTTCCCCTGTCGAGCGGTCGTCCCAAATGGGATGTTCCGGGTCTCCAAACCACATATCTATGCCGTTGGTGAAGTAGCGGAACGACAACAGGAACTTCAGGTTCTTCTCATCGACCTCGTCCCTGATCGCACCGACGATCGCCTCGCGGTAGGTCGAGAAGAAGATCGCGCACGCGGCCGAGTCGGCTTCGGCCCGATAGTCCCATTCGGAAAGGAGCTTCATCGCCTGCTCCTGGATCGGCGTCTTGTTCTGCAGCCCACGCAGGTCTTCAAGCATGGCGGGAAGGATGTGCTTGGCCTGCAGAAGAAGCACATCACCCTGGATCTGCGCGATGGATTCGAACGTGTGCTTGTCCGTCGCTTTGATCATCTCCACGATGCGATCGCGCCGGTACGAAGGCGCCGAATCGACCTGGAAGAGGACCTCGGTTCGGGCCGGATCGATCATCAGATTGTTCGCATTGGCAAGAAACGCCCGTCCGCTCGCCGTGACGTGCGGCACGTCCTCCGGTCGCGCCCATGCCGTCCATTGGTACTTCGCGACCCACGCGGGGACCGGAAAGGTCCCGCGGTGATGCGCCCGCACGGGAACGCTTCCCGTCGCGAACAGCGCGATATCGCCGTTCGTGTCCGCCGCCGAAACCGCGCTGATCGGTATCACTACGTCCATCATGGCCGCGCGGAGCTCGTGCACGTTCGCGGCGCCGTTCGCCCGGCGAAGGCCCATGAGCGTCCTTCCAGCTCCACTGGCCCGCCAATGCACCGACACCAGCGGCACCCCCTCGCCGAGCAGGTCCGGGTACATGTCATTGAGCAGCGGCCCGCGAGGCGTGCGCCGGATTCGCACCGGTTTCTCCCGGAACGCCGATCCCTCCCGGATGCGCACGATCACCGTCTCGCTCACCATCGGCTCGGGCCCCCCGGGCCCCAGAACCTGTCCGCCGTTCTCAGGATCCTCGCGCTCGATGTACAGATCGACCACGTCCGCCATCGCGGCGGTAATCGTCCAGGCCACCTGCTGATTATGTCCGAACATCACGTACGGGATGCCCGGCAGGGTCATCCCAATCACCTCCAGCCCGGGGCAGTGCAGGTGCTGCTGAAACACAATCGAAGGAACAATGTGCGGCAGATGAGGATCGCCCGCAAGGATGGGCATCCCCGAGCGCGTTCTCTCCCCGCCCACGGCCCAGCCGTTGCTCCCGCCTTCGAATTTCGGGACAACCCCCCTCGTCGGCTCCGCCGTGACCTGCGCCCGCGCCCCAGCGTACGGGCGCGCGCCGAACATCGCCTCGACCTCCGGAACCACGGACGGTGGAAGCGCACGCGGCGCCCCTTCCGCCTGCAGACTCGCCGCGCCAGGCCACACTTCGGGCGGCAGGATCTGCTCCGCTCGCTCGTGCCCGACCTGCAGTGCCAGCAACAGCCGGCACATCTCCTGCTGCCAGTTGTGGGTGATCCCCCACCCGACCATGGAGCCTACCGCGAACGAGTCGGCGATCGTCCACGGCTCCGGCCTGACCCGCAGCAGGCGATACTCGACCGGCTCGAAGCGCCCCAGCGCGCTGTTGACGCCTTCCGCGTACACCGCCAGCAGCGCTCTCGACTCCTCATCGAGCCCGGCCGCTTCCGACTCGGCCGCCTCCTCAAGGCCCCAGCTACGCATGGTTGCGTCGAGCGTTACCGTGGAGCCAAACATCGCTTGCTGCTCGCCGAACAGCTCGGAGAGACGCCCTCGGGCGTAGCGGCGTACAGTGTCCATCTGGAAGAACCGCGCCCTTCCGTGCAGGAACCCCGCCGCTCGCACCAGGTCCAGTTCGTTTTCGGCCTCGATGTGTGGTACGCCGAGATCGTCGAAGTGAACGCGAACCGGCGCCTGAAGCCCGTGCAGCTCAAGCGTGTCGGTCTTGTCCTTGGGGTAGTCAGGGGAAATCCGATAGGTCAAGTATGACCAAGTCGAACACCCGCTCGCGAACAAGGCCAACCCGACGATCCACAACGATGAGCCAAATATCCGCCTCATCGTCGAAGCTATGGGAATCTTCGGCCACATAATGGGTGATTTCTCTTTCTCATTTTCGGACATAAGATACTCCTTTTCAATTATTGTATAGAAGAACTATGTACAATCACCTTTTAAAATTTACGCCACCGTGTCTTAATACCAATTCCCAATTCCGGGGACACCATACTTAATTCCAGCCGATGTCTGCGGCCCAAAGCTCCGCAGTAATTCAGTCCACCCGCTGTCCTCTATTAAAACCTGTCATTAGTCCCGATTAATCGGGATCGAAAAATATACTGTACCTATTCAATTCATCCTTATTTATCTATAGGCATATCTTGTCCATTTGCAGTTCCTAACTTGTTTGGATATCCCAAAAAAGATCCTTATCCCTATTAAATTATTAAGGCAAATCAGGGCTACCGCTCGACGGTTCCCTTCGATCAGTGTAAAGGAGCCCTGGTTGTTATCGGAAACCGCAATGAATTTCGTATCAAAGCAATCGCCATCTTCTAAAAAAGACATCTTCTCTTTGATATCTTTGGATATTCTAATGCTGTCATCATTTTGGTTGTGCGCATTCAGGTTCTTAGAAACGTTGAGAGCTAAAAATGTCTCGTTTGATATTTCACTCCAATCATCAGAGGAGATTATATATATATGATTCAAATCTCCTTCCTCAATCTCAGCCTTATACCATTGAAGATCATTCGGTAAGCAAGATTTTATGTCTGATCGCCATTTTTCTATCTCTGCTTGCAGTGTATCTCCTGAAAGAGAATGATATCGGTCTTTTTGCTCAATTTTGAACCAGTGATCCCAAACCAATCCCTGTTCAATCTGTTCGAGTAACTTCAAACTCAGATCCTTTATTATATTTCTTCACTCTAACATAATGTTATGTTAATTCTGGGGCCAGCATACTTAATTCCAGCCGACGTATGCTCTCAAAAGCTCCGCAGTAATTCAGCACAGCCGCTGTCCTCTATCAAAACCTGTCATTATCAAGCACAACTCATCGAAAAATGTACCCCCTATGGGGCAAGTGTACACCTTAAATTCCATCAGCTCTCCAATATATTTGTAATGAACTTGGTCAATCGTTCTTCTACTTTGCGTTTTCCACCAATGGAGTTGTCATAGAACAGAGTCCGAAATCCGCTAACATCAAAGGGGAGCTTCTCACGGCTCTTCTCTGAAAGGAGGATAAGAGGCTTTCCCATTCCGTGAGCAAACCCAACCTCATAGAAGACATTAGGATTGTCTGGAGTTATGTCGGCTATGATTAGCTGGGACTCAAGGATTGACTGAGCGATGTCAATTAGAATAAGCCCACTTGTGTGGAAATCATCCGCACGCATACACTCTATGCCGAATGATTCGACGGTTGGTTTTATAACCTCATCATAAAGTTCGTTGAAGTCGCTCGTGAACTGCATTACTACGAATGCTTTGCTTTGTCCTCCGTCAATTGCAAAGTCAGATACGACTGCTTTTGCGTCGCCACCAATAAATAAGCATGGTTGAGCTTTCCGTATAAAACAGTTGGCCGTGCACACACTCACATTGTCTACAAATAATGTTGTTTTTGAACCTTTGACTTCGATACTGATATTGTAGACACCTGATTTAGGCTTTGCCCCAGGGTTAATGCTTGTCAATGGCTCTAACCTACTCTTGGCAATTGACCAAAGCTGGATTCCGAATTCTCCTCCAGCTCCTACACCTGTAAATACTTGGTTAGCCGGGGTATCATGGTTGAATATTACTTGAGCGGAACCACCTTCACCCGAAAGAGACACTTTGAAGCTGATTTTTCCTGACTCGAACCATCTATCGCACTTCAACATGCAGACCTGTGTTTGCCCCTTATTGGGGCCCTCAATTATCTGAACCGGAGTATATGTTATTGAAGACCCCTTTACCTCAGCGTGGCCCATTATCGAAATCCAATTGATTTTAGCTTTCTTCGCCATTGTAGTTACCTCTATCTGCTTAAGTATTAGTTACATTCATCTATTAAAATTTAAGTAACACTGTCTGATTAAAAATCTCATTCTCGAAAGCCTTCCTTCGACGAAATAATTAAAATCTCATATCTGCTTTCTTCTGCCGGAATCAATAGAAAAGCTCGCTCAATGTTGCCATTTCACATTATATCAGTTTTCCAGACCAGAACAAACAAATCCGGCCCTTCTATTTATTACAGCGTTTGTCGATGGAAATTGTTACCTATAATTATGGAAAAAAGTAAAAAAAGGCGAAAAAGCCTGTTTTTGACAGGATAACAAGATAAAGGAGTCTTGAATATCCAATATCGAATAACGAATATCCAACATCGAAGGCAAAGAAACCGTGTTCTTCAGTGTTAATCAGTGTCTGAAAAAATCTAATAATTTTTTTTATTTTTTCACTTGACGGCCAATTCGTCTATATATAAGATTGTTAGATAACATCTTACATTTCTGATATTGTTTATAGTATGTCGTATGTCGCATAATGAATATAAATCGCAAATCGCAAATCGCAAATCGGAAATCTTAAACTTATCCCTTCAACGATGTTCAGGGCAGGCTCTGAACCCATTCGACTACGCTCAGGGTAAACTTCGTTGAAGGATCTCAAACTACCAATAATCAATTCAGAAAGGGAGAATATTATGTCTACTAAAGCACAAATCAAAGCAAACCAGCAGAACGCACAAAAATCAACCGGGCCGCAGACGGCCGAGGGTAAGAACGTCGTCTCGCAAAATGCAATCAAGCACGGCTTATTCGCCGATTCGGTGATAAAAGGCGAAGATCCGGCTGAATATGAAGCTTTTCACGATAAATTCCTCGCTGAGCTTTACCCCGTCGGGATGGTGGAAACCTTGCTGGCCGAGCGTGTTATCAGCCTTTGGTGGCGGCTAAGACGGGCCGAACGCATGCAGAATCAGGCTATTGACGAGATGATAGAAAATCAAATCGACAATCCAATGTCCAAACGCTTCAATATGATTAAATGGCACGCCAAGGGGGTAAAGCTTGGCGATCCGAGATATGTCATAGACCATTTGCAGCTCGGCCGAATCGCTTCGACCGACTGGTCCAATTGCCGGGTGCTCGACAGGATGATGCTGTACGAACGGCGAATCGAGAGCAGCATGACCAAAATGATGAAAGAGCTTAAGAGATACGAAATAATGCGTCGAATTGAGCATGAAGACGCCGGCGAGCAGCTTTATTTACATGCTCAAACCATCCCCAAAGCCTCCGGCTTTGAGGCTGCCACCGAGTCGGTAAGGGATGAGGCTGCCACCCCGAAAAAAGGCGATTTGAAAAAACAAACCCAATTTGCCCCGGAACTAATAGGCGTAACACCTTTTGTGAAAAGAGATTACAGCAACATACCGGCCGGCCGAATCGAGGAAAACAAAGCCAATCAAAGCCAATTTCACCTGCCCTAATAAGGAGTAAAACGGAAGTCTGATGCCGGATGTCAGTGGCCTGAGGCCTGTCTTCTCCACGAGTACCGACGGTCCTATGGAGATACATTCCGGCGGGACGCCCTATAGGGAAGTTCATGGGGCTGCATTCGGCCCTTTGCCCTCTGACCATTAATAGGGAAGTTCATAAAAATCAACGCAATTTGTATTGAT